>CALMDI010000122.1 GCA_937864975.1 uncultured Chloroflexota bacterium
CGGGGCATTCTTGTCGTGCGGATCGGATTGGCGCTATGGGATGAGAGTGAGGTCGACTTCGATGCGCCAGTTGGAACCGTTGAGCTTGACTGCCAGCGAGATCAGCGAGCCGCGCACGGGCGCGCCGGCACTGCTGGAACCGGACACGGCAATCTGACCGCGCGGCGCGTAGACAACGCCCTGCCACTGCTGATCGCTTCCAGACACCTGAACGACGCCGTTCGTGCAGCGGTTGCTCGCAACTGCTTCCTGCCGGTTGGTGAAGGCGAGCAAGCCGGGCAGCCCCTGCGCGACCACACCGCCCGGACCGACGTAGGGCGCGAGCAAGCTGCGCTGCCCATTGATCTTGATGACGCCGCTGAGCGAGATAAACGTGACCCGCGCGGGTCCGCCGCCGATGCCGATAATGTCACTGTCGCTCAGGTCGATGGACGTGCTGGAATTACTGGTGCTGTAGTAAATGCCATCGCGCAGCTCGCCTGTATTGCTGTCGTAGTAACCGTTGCTTTCCAGCCAGCCGATACTGATGTCGCCATTGACGGCGACGTACTCGCCACGCGCCTGCGCCGCCAGCGCGATATCGCCGCCGGGCGCAAAGCGCGTGATATCGACGTTGAGCGGGTCGGGCTGCGAGGCAACCTGCTGCGCCGGGTTGAGCAGGAAGTCCAGTGGCGACAGGAGGAATGCCAGGATGCCGCCGATGTCGAGCGGGAGGACAAACGACGTATTGCCGAAAATCTTGTTGCTGCTGCCGCTGACGTAGAGGTCGCGGTTAGTATGCACGTCGCCAACGATGGTGTTATTGCTGCCCGACCAATCGATGGTGCGGTTGCAGGTGGTGCTACCCGCCCAGACGGCGCCCGTCGTCGGGGGCGCGGTGGTGATGGGCGCGGGCGGCGCGGTATCGGTACAGACGTTTATGGCATAGTGAAGCAGATTCGACGGGATGCGTTCAAGCGTTTCCATCTGCTCGCGCTCGGACGCCGTAAGCTCGTGAATATCCACCCAACTGCCGCCGGAAATGCGCGCCGCCTGGCAGGTGGTCAGTGGAACACCGGCGACGGTCGCGGTGCCGTCCAGGACATAGACCATCAGGTCGTCTGTCGAGGGATCGATGCTCATAACGACGGTGGAGCCGATGGTGATGGTCGTGCTGTTGACGTTGAGGGCAACCTGCGTATGATGCGGCGTTTGGACCATCATGACGTTCGGTACCTGCCCGCACGTGACGCCTGTCAGGGGGTTGGTCGTGAGCCGGAACGCCTGCATGGGCGAATAGGAACTGCTCCCGTAGACCGGCAGCGTACCGATGTCGGCGCCGCTTGCCGCCGAGCGGCTGAGCCAACTGGCGACGTTATTGTGGGCGACGCGCACCCATTCGCCGCCCGACGACTGAAAGTCGGCGTCCATGAGCAGCCCCGAATTTACCCTGGCGACGACGTTGGCGTTGTAGGAGGGACTGCTGCGAAGCGTGGTCTGCTGCGTCGTGCGAACCTGAACAGTGGTGTCGTCGCGCGCGGCATCCGGCGCGACGGTATTGGTCGCCTGTGCATCGCCCACCAGGAGCATGATGACGCTCTGCCCCGGAATCGTATTCGGCAAGTCCGCCTGAACGCTCATGAGGGACAATCCCCATTGATCGTTGAGGGGATTCATCGCGCTCGTATTTAACTCGCGCACGTTGAGCAGCTCGGCGCGGTCGGAGGGTACGGAGAAGTAAGTGTCGGGTACCGCCTCGCTGAAGGAGGCGAAGACGTAATTATGCCCGTAGCAGGCGGTGTTGCGTCCCATCGTGCCGCAGTTGGCGCTCAACTGCTGCAGCGCCTGTTCGGTGAGCACCGGGCACTCGGCAAAGGGATCCTGCGTAACTTCGGCAATCGGCTCTTCGGTGGCGAGGGGGTTCGACCCACCCCCGGAAACCGGGATGATGGAACCGCCGCCCGGCGACCCACCGGCGACCGGGGACAGGCTCATCTGAAACGGAAACGTGTTGATCGTGTCGGAGTTGGTGTGGCGCGAGATCAACTGCGCCTGCGCCGGATTTTCCGCCAGCGACGAACACAGACCGGGATCGGCGGTCGTAGTCACGAAGGCATTGCTGCCCGGATCGTAGCTGAGACCGATGTCGCGCGTGCCGGAGGGGGCGTTCACCTGCAGGGAAAGCTCGGTTTGCGTGCCGCAGGAGGTGAGCGCTTCGACCGCCAGCATATCCGCGACGCAGGCATAGCGCGGCGCGCGCGTGACGGCTTCGTTCAGCTCGCAGCCACATTCTTCCTGTCCCTGCCCATTGAGTGTGCAGACGACCGCGCCATAGGCGTCGCGCGCCGAACTGCCGGTGAGGGTGAGCGCCGAGCCGCCGAGGATCGCGATCAGCGCGACGCCCAGAGCGTATTCTACAAGCGCCTGACCGCGCGTTGGCTGCAACAGAACCTTCCCTGTGGTTCGGGCGAGTTTATGTAAAAATCGAGCCACCATGTGCTTTTGTTTCTTTCCGCGCCGAAGAAGGCTGTCATGAAACTCGTGAAGATTCGTGCCTAAACATTATGTTAAAGTAGAGACGGCGTAATAGGCAGAAGCACGAATGAATTTTATGTAAATTATTCGTGAAATTTGCGGAAAGGCGGAAGAAGCGCGGGTATGCGGGGCAGAACGTTTTCCCGCGCCGCGCTACGAGGCGGCGCGCGACTGGGGCAAGGACGAAAATACGTCCACCAGTGGATTCGTCAAGTCGTCGGAGAGATTCCTTGAAACAATGAGTACGGCGTTGGACGCGGCGACGACCTGGTTCGAGGCGGTCTGTTGATTAAGCGCCGCCTGATCCTGTATCAGCGCCGGGATTGTGTCGTAGACAACGATCTCGGCATAACTCGCGGCGCTGGCGGTCTCAAATTCGAGCCGGAGGATATGCTTGCCGGCGTTTGGCGTGCTGGTGCGACTGATGCGCGCAATGGGAAGGTTCTGGGTAGAGACATGACGGATGATTTGCTCGCTCGTGAAATAGCGAACGGGCAGCGTGGGGGGCGGCTCGGACGAGATGGCGTTATTACGAAGCGCCCCGGCAAGCAGGAACGTTCCGAGCGCCAGGACGACGAGCGCGGGCAGCAGACCGACCAGCAGCAGCTGGGCGCGGCGCGGCAGGTGCCGCAGGAGCACGCTGCGCTCGCTCTGGCTGTAGATCATGCGCTGGAACTCGCGGCTGACCAAGCCCAGGGCGCTGCTTCGGGTTCCACCCAGACGCCGGAGCATTTCAAGGCTGGGCTTATGCGTGGGGTCTGCCAGCAGGGCGCGCTGAAGGTGATCCATCGCCTGATCGCGGTCGGCGGTCACTGCCGCGGCGGTGTACCACGCCTCGGCATTGGGATGGGTACGAAGCACGTGTGAGAGCATGTCCACCGCGCGAACCATGTTCCCATCGTTAATCGCCGAGCGAACATCGACAATAGTCGTAAATTCACCGGTTTCTCTGCGCTGCGCCATTTCTTTCATAACCTTAAGGGATTGATACTTCAGAACTCATCATAGGATGAATGCCGTGCGATTCCCAGGCGATTGAGCGAATTTTTCGTAAATTATTCGTGAAATTTGTGGAAGGAAACTCAGACTAAAAACGTATCGTAGAAGTAACGTCAGAGAGATCATTTTGAATCCGCTCCGCGCCGCCGGAGGTTCAAAACGCCCGGCTACCGGCAAAAATGGGAAGTCCCTGAAGGGACTAGAAGGCGGTTCCAACCTCTTTAGAGGTTTCCAACTTTCCTCTAGCCGAGGGTTTTGAACCTCCGGCGGCGCGGCGACACAGAGCATTATGGGAGCTTACGGATGCGAGCAATGAGCGCGGAGGTGCTGTGGTCGGGCAGGGTGTCGATCAGAATGACGCTGCCGCCGTAGGCTTCGACAGTGGAACGCTCCGGCAGCGGTTTGGCGCGGTAATCGCCGCCCTTGACGTAAACATCCGGCTGAAGCGCCTGAATGAGCGCGCTGGCGGTGTCGTCGTCAAAAAGGATCGCCGCCGCGACCGGCTGCAACGCGGCGACGAGACGCGCTCGCTCGGCTGCCGGGACGAGGGGGCGTCCGGTTCCTTTCAGGCGGGTTGTGCTGGCGTCGCCGTTAATGCCGACAAACAGAGCATCGCCGAGCGCGCGCGCTTTTTCCAGATAATCGAGATGCCCGACGTGCAGCAGGTCGAAATGCCCGTTGGTGAAGACGAGCTTTTTGCCGCTGACGTGCAGGACGATGCGCCGCGCCTGCGCTTCTTCGAGCGTGATGACTTCACCCAAGTCAGTTCCTCAAAACTGCTGTATATAAAACGCGCCATAAGGCGCGTCTTAAGGATTGCGGTCTAAAATTTCGTGTCTGCCAATGTTACGGAACCGACAAATCCTCTCGCCAGTAT
>CALMDI010000123.1 GCA_937864975.1 uncultured Chloroflexota bacterium
TCAGCGAACAGCAGGCGGTGGGGAGCAACCATGACAGGTGACCGAGTCATCATTCGCACGCGCGACCTGACCAAAGATCTGCCGCTCGGCAAAGTGGTCGTCCACGCGCTGCGCGGCGTCACGATGGACATCAACGCGGGCGAGATGGTCGGAATTGTCGGACCGTCCGGCAGCGGCAAAAGCACCCTGCTCGGCTTGATCGGCGGGCTGGACAAGCCGACGCGAGGAACGGTCGAGATCGACGGGATCGACATCACGCGCATGAACGAGGATCAACTCACGGAGATTCGTAACGAGAAAATAGGGTTCATTTTCCAGTTCTTCAACCTGATTCCAACACTGACAGCTCAGGAGAACGTCGCCCTGCCCATTCAGTTTGCACGCAAGACGAAGTTCAATCCCGACAAACGCGCCAGAGAACTGCTCGCGCTGCTTGGCATGGACGACCGGCTGCACCATCGCCCCTCCGAGTTATCAGGCGGGCAGCAGCAGCGCGTGGCGATTGCGCGCGCGCTCGCGAATAATCCCCCGCTCCTGCTGGCGGACGAGCCAACCGGCAATCTCGACAGCGAGTCCGGCGCGGTCGTCATGGAAGCGCTGCAAACCATTCGCAGCGAGTCAGGCACGACCATCGTTATCGTCACGCATGACCCGCAGATCGCGCAGCACACCGACCGCATCATTACCCTCGTCGATGGACACCTTTCGGATGATGCCGCCGTCAACAGCGTGACGGAATCGGTTGCAGATGTGCTAAAATAGCCGCTGGTTTCTCCTCGAGGCGGCGCGAAAGTTGGGGCGATGAGTGTCCAGAATGAAACCTATTCGGTTGAAGTCGCGGGTGTGAAACGCGACCTGCGCCTGCTGGCGATTCAGCCCGGCGTTCGGATCGCCATCGTCAATATCCTCGGCGATACCGAGTGGGTTCAGGCGGTCAGCAAGGAACTGGCGGAAAAGCTTCGACCGTACAATCTGGATATTCTGGTCACGCCGGAAGCTAAGAGTATTCCGCTGGCGTACGGCATTGCCGTCGAGCTTGGGCTTCCCTACGTGGTGCTTCGCAAATCACTGAAACCGTATATGGGCGACGCTCTGAGATCGGAAACGCTCAGCATTACGACCGGGCAGCCCCAGACGCTTTACCTCGACGAGAACGATCGCGCGCTCATCGCCGGGAAACGGGTCGCCCTGATCGACGACGGCATCTCGACCGGCAGCACGCTTCAGGGAATGCGTCTCATCATGGATAAGGCAGACGCAAAGGTCGTGGTCGAGGCAGCCATCTTCACCGAAGGCGACCGCGCGAAATGGTCAAACATCGTCGCGCTCGGTCACCTGCCCGTATTCATCGACCGCGATTAAGGCGTTCGCCTCGAATCCAGTTAACGCGCCTCAGTCTCTAAATCCAACGGGTGATCCGCTAATCGCTCTACCGTCGCAGCAGGGCGATCCTCTGTTGGTTCGCGGAGTCGTCAATCAGTATCGCCAGTCGTTTGAGGCGCGTCTCTTCTCTCTTCGCGCTCATCACCCACCAACTGGCGGTTCGCTGATACGAAGGCGGCTGCGATTGAAAGAATTTCCAGGCATCTTCGTGCTCTTGAAAGCGCGTTTCGTATGCAGCACTCAGACCCGGATTCTCCTGCTCGAAGGAATACTGCTGCGATCGGCGGTGATCGCGCTCCTCGAACGCCTTCCAACCGGATTCGTGCATTCGCTCAAGCGCCGTAAGCTCGCCAACCCGCCTGATATTGACGGCGCTCCAGTGGCTGCGCGCTTTGCGCGGCGTGAACCGGTTGGTATAGCTTGTGTCGTCAACACGCTTTCGTATGCCGTCGATCCAGCCGAAACACAGCGCTTCGTCCACCGCCTCGGCATAGGTGACACCTGTTTTCCCGGCGCTCTTTTTGTAGAAGCCGATCCACAGTTCCTGAGCCTGATCGTGATGCTCCACAAACCACGCGCGGAGGTCAGACAGCGTTTCAAAGAATATGACGTCCATAAAGTTTCAACTTTGACCCGATATTGGAGCGCTCTTTTCAACCACCAGCACATGCGACAGCCCAAAGCCGTCGAGCGGCGTCCCTTCCATCCGGTAGAGCGCGTCGCGAAGGAGACGCCCCGGCGCGCCCAACCGCGCGATGATATTGTCGTAGCCCCCGTAGATACGGCGGTGCGTGACGACTCGAATCGGGGAGCCTGCGAACAGCCGGCGCAAACCGCGCCCCGTATAGGCGCGCACGTGCGGCGCGAGACGATTTCGCAGGGCATCGGGCAGATAGTTGATAAGCGGCGTGTTGCCGAAGTGATATTGACCGCGCCAGTAATGCCCGTGAGTCTCGAACGGATACCCCCGGTTCGGCACGAAGATTACGATCCGTCCGCCGGGCTTGAGAACGCGCACCATCTCGCGCGCCGCCTGCCGGTCGTCGCGCACGTGTTCCAGGACCTCGTGCGAGAGAATGGTGTCGAAGGTATCGTTTTGGTAGGGCAGGGCTTCCGCCGCCGCGACCAGCGCGCGCGGCGTTTCTTCACGCGCCACGGAGACACGATCTTCCTCGATATCGAACGCATCGACGTTGGGAGTAAAGCGGTGGCGAATTTCGGCGGCATACATGCCGATGCCGCAGCCGGCGACCAGCACGCGCGCATGGTGCAGGCGCGCCCACCGGTGAATCATAGTCAGGCGGCGTTCCTGCCCCGCCCGCCAGACATAACTCGGCTCGCCCCGCAGTGCCGCGAGGTTAGATGGACTCATTCAATGGGAACAATCAGGCTATAACTTAGCGCGGAACCTCATTGTAGCGCTGGACGGCGCTCAGCGCCAGCTTGGTCAGCGGCTTGGGCTTCCCGCCGACGCCGTGGGTGTCCAGGCTGCTGACGGTCTTAACGGGCACGACGACGGTGATCGTCGTGCCTTTGCCGCGCGCGCTTTCGAGGCGAAGGGTCGCGTCCAGCATCTCGGCGCGCTCGTGCATGTTGACCATGCCCAGGCTGCCGCGTTTTTCATAGTTCTCGGATACAGCGCCCGTATCGAAGCCCGCGCCGTTGTCCGAAATCTGGCAGACAATCACGCTTTCCTGGCGCTGGAGCGCGACGGTGACGAGGTCGGCGCGCGCGTGCTTGCGGGCGTTGTTCACCGCTTCTTCGACAATGTAAAAGAGAATGCCCTGCTGGTGGGCGCTCAGCACGCTCTCGATATCCTTCCCCATCCGCACCGCGACCGCCTGCCCGTGCGTTTCCTGCATCTTTTCGCCCAGGTGCGTGAGCGCCGCGCCCAACCCCTGCGTCTCCAATACGAGCGGGCGCAGTGTGAACAGCATGTGCCGGATTTCTTTCGTCGTGCGCCGCGCCAGTTCTTCGACCTTTTTAAGCTCCTCCGGCACCTGCTGCGGGTTGCGCTCCATCAGTTTCTGAATGTACGCCATCCGCATCGCAATCGCGGCGACGCTCTGCGTCGGTCCGTCGTGCAGGTCGCGCGCCAGCTTCTTGCGCGCGTCTTCCTCGACCTCGACAATCCGTTCCTTTTCTTCGATCAGGCTGCGGTACAGCACCGCGTTCTGGAGCGCAATCGTCGCCTGGCTGCCGATTGCCGACAGAAGCTCGCTCTGCTCGATGTCGAACGCATCCTCGCGCTCGCTGCCATAGACGACGACGCCGTAATTATCGAAACCGGCGCGCAGCGGCACGCAGAGCAGCGAGCGGCAGTATTGAAACGCCGTGAAGAACTGAAGCTCCGGGTCTTTTTTAGCGCTCGCCGCGAACACCGGGGTCGAATCGCGCAGCGCCTCCGCGACGATGCCGCTCTTGCCCGGCACCACCACCGTCTCGTCGGAGCGCGTGAGACGCCGCGCGCCCGCCACGTGGAGCGCGTTATCGTAGGCGCGAAACAGCAGCACGGCGCTGACAATCGATTGCCCATCGCCGCCGCGAAGCGCCATCTGCCCGGCGTCCAGGGAGGCGCTCAAAATTTTGTCATAATCCAGATTGGAGCTAATCGTCGTGGAAAGCTCGTAGATGGCGCGCGTGCGCTCGCGCATTTCTTTAAGCTCGGTTGTCTCGCCCGTCGCCAGATCGACAATGCGCTGCTGCTGCGCTCCAAGCTGGCGGTCGATCACATAGCTCGCGGCAACGGCAACTGCCGCGAACGCAACCTCGATCAGCAGAATTAAGATCAGGTTGCTCGACGTGAGGACTGCCTGCGTATCTGGCGTTTTCGCGACCACCAGCAAAACCACGGTCGCCGCGATAATGCCCGCCGATTGAACCGTCGCCGCGAACGACCCCAGACGAAGGATCGCGGACAGCATCAGCGTTCCGGCGATGCCGATAATCAAGAGTGGATTTCCGTCGCTGAGGTAAATAAACGCCGCCGCCGTGACGAGGTCGCCGCCGACAATCACGGGCGTCAGGGCGCTGTGCAGCTTCAGCGAGACGAGCAGCGCGATCAGGCTGTTCGCGACCACGCCTGCGACGACCGCAATCAACAACAGCGAGACAGCATCAGGGGCAGCCTGCGGACCTCGCACGAGAAAAACGACTGCCGCGAACAGGACGAGCAAAAGCCATCGCACGCCGAACAGCGTCCACTCGCGCCACGCCGGCAGTCTCACGTTTTTATCCATCAATCCCACTCGTCCATGATCGCGCACAGATCGCTATACCATACGCTACCACGCCCTTCCTTTAGAAAGGATTGAGATAACGGAAATATTGAGCAGCCGTTAAGGAAGCTTGCGAGTGGATGTTACTTCTTGGAGGCAGCTACGCCTTCGATTCGAGGTAGTGAAGCAGCGCCGCCGCGCCGCGCTCGATGTGATCCTGCATCGCCTGTCCCGACGCTTCGGCGTCGCCCCGGTCGATGGCGCTGAGGATGTGCCGGTGCTCGTCGACCACCATGCGCGCGCGGTTAGGCACCACGAACAGCGTGTCCCACGGTGACTTGATCCAGACGTTCTTGATAATCTGCATCAACTGCGGCATTCCCGCCGCTTCATAAATAATCATGTGAAATTCGCGGTTCAGTTTTACCAGCGCCGCGCCCTCGCCGCGCGCGACTTCCGCTTCGATGTCGTTCTGGACGGCGTGGAGGCGCTGCACGTCGGAAATCTTTAGATTCGGGACGGCTTCGCGCGCTGCCAGCCGCTCGACAAAGCTGCGAATCAGGTAGACTTCGCGTACGTCGTTCAAGCGCACTTCCGCGACCTGGACGCCTTTGTACGGGCTGTGACTGAGGATTCCTTCCGCGACAAGCTGCTGGATCGCTTCACGGATCGGCGTCGGACTGACCCGAAAGCGCTCCGCAAGCTCTTCCTGGAGCAACCGGTCGCCGGGCTGAAGCTCGCCGGAGAGGATCGCATCGCGGAGAACTTCGATCATCAAATCTTTCTTCGTCTTCTGCGCCAGGTCGTTTCGTCGCTGCATCAAATCCTGCTCCTCATCCGCCGCGCCGGATGGACGTGGGACGCCTTGACAGAAGGTAGACCCACCTCATATTATATACAATGTTCGCGATTATATACTGATGATCTACTGGAAGCGCTTTCAAACCGCTTATCTGGCTCTCCCCTCACAGGTCAATGCTCGGAGATTCTTATGAAAATCACTCAGGTCGAGGTG
Organism: uncultured Chloroflexota bacterium; assembly: GCA_937864975.1. Classification (GTDB taxonomy): domain Bacteria; phylum Chloroflexota; class Anaerolineae; order Aggregatilineales; family Phototrophicaceae; genus ZC4RG36. The sequence continues at coordinate 5,617 of CALMDI010000123.1, forward strand.
ATTCCACTCGTTCGCAAGCTTGAAACGCAGTTCGAGGGCGGCACCTACCGGATTGTCAACCGCTATACGCTCGTCACGCGCGTCCACACCGACGATGGGCTGGTCGGCGAAGTCTTTGGCGGCGACGAAGATATGACGCAGGCTGAGATTGTCGATCTCATCCGCACGCATTTCACGCCGATGCTGGTGGGCGAAGACCCGCGGAATGTCGAGCGGCTCTGGAATAAGATGTTCTTCTCGAATATCGACCTGGGCAACCGGGGCTTGCACCAGTTGGACATGCGTAACCGTGGCATCCTGATGCAGGCGATTGCGGCGGTCGACAACGCGCTGTGGGACCTGCTCGGCAAGATTTACAACGCGCCGGTCTACAAGCTGCTCGGCGGCTTTCAGGACAAAGTGCCGATCATCGCCATCGGCGGTTACTACAAGGCGGGTAAGGGGCAGGATCAGCTCAACGCCGAAATGGCGCACTACAAGGAAATCGGCATGGCAGGCGTCAAGTTCAAAGTCGGGCGTGTGAGCGTCGATGAGGACATTCGCCGCGTTGCCCGCGTGCGCGAGGTCGTGGGCGACGACTTCATTATCACCTGCGACGCCAATCAGGGCTGGACTCCGCAGCAGGCGATGCAGTTCTGCCGTGAAGCCGAAAAGCTGGGCATCCGCTGGATGGAAGAGCCGGTGCGCTGGTACGATCAGCTTGACGGCTTGCGGATGGTGCGCGACAGCACCTCGATTCCGATCAACGCGGGACAGGGGGAAATTACCGCCTTCGGCTGCCGCGACCTGATTCAGCACGGCTGCGTCGATATTCTGAACGTGGACGCGACCATCGCGGGCGGCGTGACCGAGTGGCGGCGCATCGCGGCGATGGCAAACCTCACGCACGTGCAAATGGCGCATCATGAGGAACCGCAGGTCGCGCTGCATCTGCTGGCGTCGATTCCAAATGGCTTGTTCGTGGAAATTTTCCCGTCCTATGAGCGCGACCCGATGTGGATCGACATGATCGTGGAGCATCCAAAAGTCAAAGATGGCTACATGGAACTGCCGCAGGGACCGGGCTTCGGGCTTGAACTCAATCAGGAGATTATCGAGCGATACCGCACCAGCTAGGGATCGTTGATTTTCAGACAGGCACACGATCACGGCACGAGCACGGCGCGATGGATGTGAAAGTCAGGGGTATACCGTGATTGCTAGTCGGGCAACCCCACCCCGTCTCGCTTGCGCGGGGTTCCTTCGGTCGCAGCGAAGGTGCGACCCCCTGAGCAGCTCGACACCCCTGCGCGGGGTTCCCGCCAAAGG
>CALMDI010000124.1 GCA_937864975.1 uncultured Chloroflexota bacterium
GGGAGACTGCCGCCCGCGCCGCGTCCAGCGCCTGCGCCGCGGCTTCCTCGTCGCCCCGCGCCGCCGCCAGCCGAGCCTGCCCGACCGCCGCCCACGCCCGATCTTCCGGTGTGGAGGCGACCGCCTGAGCAGATTCAAGCCGCGATTGCGCGGTCTCGAAATCGCCCCCCGCAAGCGCCAGAAGGGCTTCGACGACGAAAAAGCTGCTGTCGCGAAGGAGACCGGGCGCTGCGTCATCCCACAGCGCCCGCGCCTCGTCAAGCCGATCCGTATCCAGTAATCGAAACGCCTGCGCGTGCGCGCTCATCTCAGCGCGTGGAGTCATGTCGCGGCGAAGCGCCGACGCTTCCCACTCCGGCAGCATCACGGCGTCGGGCATGAGCGCGAGCGCCTGCCGGTACGCGGCTTCCGCCGCCACGTTATTGCCCTGCGCTTCCTCATATTCGCCAAGCGCAAACTGGAACTGCCAAACCGCGGGCGCGCGCTCGACCGCTTCACGCATCATGGCTGTGGCGCGATCAGTCTCCCCGGCTTGTGCGAGCAGCGCCGCCAGATTCACCCACCCAATCGCGTAATCCGGCTCCTGTTCGACGTAGCGCTCGTAAGCGTCGATGGCACGCGGGAGCGCCTCACTATTCCCTTCGCTTGCCGCCAGCCCGTATAAATACCCCTGTTCGACGTGATACACCGCCATCGACGGGTCGGCATCGATCACGTTTTGCAGGCGCTCTGCCGCCCCAACGTAGTCTCCCGTTGAGGACGCATATTGGAGCGCTGCCGCATAATCGCGGTAGTACAGCGCACTCCACAATCCCGTTACCAGCAGCGCGACCCACAGCCCAATCACGCCTACACCCATCAGCCGCGTGCGCCAGCCGGAAAGCGGCTCAGCGCCCGTGGTGGGAGCAAGCGCAGCGACCAGCGCGACCATGCCGGTCAGGGCAATCGCGGGCATCATGGCGGGTAAATCGAGCAGGTGATGGACGGCAAACGCGGCGACGGCGGCAATCGCGCCTGCCAGCACCGCCCGGTCGCGCGGGCTTGCCGCGCGCCACTGGCGTATCATCGTCCGCGTAATCACAATCAGCGACAGCGACAGCGCGCCAAGCCCAACCGCGCCGAGCTCCGCCGCGACGTTCAGGGGGACGCTGTGCGCGTGACTGTGGGGCGTATACGGCGGCATGGACTGCGCCTTTGCCAGCGCCCGACCGAACGTGAACAAGCCCGACCCGGCAATCGGGCGCTCCGAAAATGCCGTCAATGCGGTACCGTAAATGCCGGTTCGCAGACCGACCGCGCGCCCCGACTGCGTGAGCGACGTGACGGCGAGAAACCCCGCCGCCAGCAGCAAAATGACCCCCAGCAGCGCCGACGTACTGAGTTCCGCCTGCACCAGCCGCGACTGCCGCGCCCACCAGCGCCGGGGGCGATCCGGGTCGAGACGCCCGTAACGCCCGAACATCAGCACGCCGTAGACGCCAAGCGCGACCAGCAAGCCAAGCCACGCGCCGCGCGAATAGGTCAGCAGCAGCAGCACGATGCTCAACACCAGCGCCACACCGAGAAGAATGCGTCCCATGCGCCGCGCCGCCGCCCCCACGCCGAGCGCCAGCGGAATCACGACCACGAGAAACGCGCTGAGGGTATTGGGATTGCCGAGCGTGCTGCCGGGGCGCGGAAGCTCGAAGGGGATTACGCCCGCCGCGACCAGCGGGAGCCGCGTCGCCAGCCATAATCGAAGCTGCAAGAAGCCGAAGATCAGCACCACCGTTCCGGCGATCACCAGCGCTTCCATCAGCTTTTCGCGCCTGAGCGCGCCGTTCGCCAGCATATCGACCAGCGCATACCAGACGCCGATGTAAAGGCAGACGAACCACAGCCCCATCAGAATCCGCCGCCATGCCTCGCCGTTGAGCAGCAGCGAAACGCCGATAGCCGCCAGCCAGACCAGAATCGGCACGTCCAGCGGTGTGGCGTGCCAGCGCCAGCCCAGCCGCCGCCGCAGGACGAGCCAGCCCGCGACGACGATGACCAGCAGCGCCATCGAGAGCAGGCGCACGTCGGCGGTCAGCAGCCCGAAGAAGGTCGCCCCCGCCGCGACCGTATACGTCAGCAGCGCGGTGAGCAGCGCCTGGATCAGGGGTTGAGCGAGTCGGGTCACGGGCGAATCCGAAGTGGGACAGCGAAAGAGGCAACCGTAATGAAGCCCCGATCCAGCATAGCACAAAAGCCGCGCTGCATTTGCTGAGGCGGCAGCGGGGCAGCGAGAGGACAGGCGCGAGCAGTCGCCGTTTCCGATTTCCCGGCGGGGCAATTGGCATTACCCGGATTTCGTCATTCGCGGGTAGACTTCCTGTTGCCGCATCATGACCGGATGCGGATTTTCGCTTCTTTAACCTGCCGGGGAATTCCATGCACACTGTCGATTCCGTCCTCAAAGACATTCGCAGCAACAAGATCGAGCTGATCGATCTGCAATTTACCGACATTCTGGGGGCAATCAAGAGCGTCACGATTCCGAGCGCGCACCTCGAAGACGTGTTCGAGCGCGGCTTGTGGTTCGACGGCTCGTCCATTTATGGCTTCGCCCGTATTCAGGAAAGCGACATGCTGCTGAAGCCCGACGCCATCACCTATCGCATCCTGCCGTGGGTCGAGGAGCCGCCGCTGCGCGCCCGCGTGATCTGCGACATTCTGACCGCGGACGGCGAACCGTTTCCCGGCGACCCGCGCTACGCGCTGAAGCGCGCGATTGCGAAAGCCGAAGCGCGCGGCTTTTCCGCCTACAATATCGGACCCGAACTCGAATTTTTCCTGTTCCGCAAGTCGGGCGCCGCTTCGACCATCGACGCCGTACCGCACGACGTGGGTGGTTATTTCGACTTCAGCCCCAACGACGAAGCCGAGCGCGTCCGCAGCGCGATCACGACGACGCTGCAAAAGCTGAACATCGACGTCGAGATGAATCATCACGAAGTCGCCATTGGGCAGCACGAGATCGACTTCAAATACAGCGACGCCCTTCACAGCGCCGACAACTCGATCACGTTCAAGTACGCCGTCAAGGGAATCGCGGTCAAGCATGGTCTCATCGCCACCTTCATGCCAAAGCCGATCTTCGGGCAGAATGGCAGCGGAATGCACTGTCACCAAAGCCTGTTCTCCGGCGACGTGAATGCATTTCACGACCCCAACGACGCCTACAAGCTCTCGCAAAATGCTTATCATTTCATCGCGGGCTTGCTGCACCACGCCCGCGGCTTGAGCGCCGTCGTCGCGCCGACCGTCAACAGCTACAAGCGCCTGACGCCGGGCTACGAAGCGCCGGTGTACATCTGCTGGGCGCAGAAAAACCGCAGCGCGCTCATCCGCGTGCCGCGTTACACCGTCGGTCGCGAAAAGAGCGTGCGAATCGAGCTTCGCTTCCCCGACCCAAGCGCGAACCCGTATCTCGCCTTCGCCGCGATGCTCGAAGCGGGTCTCGACGGAATCGAAAAGCAGATGTCTCCGCCGCCGCCGGTCAACGAGGACGTGTTCGAGTGGACGCCGGAGGAGCGCGCGGCGCGCGGCGTGGGCGTTCTCCCTTCGACGCTGGAAGAAGCGCTCAACGAGCTTGCCGCGGACGACGTGGTGAAGGGCGCGCTCGGCACGCACATTTATGACGCCTTCAACCGCGCCCGCCGCGCCGAGTGGGAAGAATATCGCCTGCACGTGACGAACTGGGAGCGACAGCGCTACCTGGAAACGACGTAAGGAGCTGTCAGCGTTCAGCAAAAGACAAGTGCCAAAACTTAACGCAGAGCAACAGAGGAACAGAGACACAGAGGAAAATTTCTCTGCGTCTTTGCGCCCGCTCAGGGTGTCGGCGTAGAGCGCCGACTAAAGTTCCCGCCAAAGGCGGGAACCCCGCGCGTGCGCCTTTGCGTTAACTCTTTAATCTCTAGCTGACCGCTGATCGCTGACTGCTGAAAGCTAAGCTCATGCGCCCGTGGATGCTCGTCACGTTGATCGCGCTCGTCTACGCGCTGGCGGTCGTCGCCCTGAAAGGCGGACCGCTGGCGCTGGTGACGCCCGGCACGCGCTTTAGCGACGGCGACCCGACGACGGACGAAGGCAGCGAAGGCTACGACGGGCAGTTCGTCTACGCTATCGCACGCGATCCCTCGGACGCCGCACGCTTTCTCGACGTTCCCGCCTACCGCTTCCAGCGCATCCTGCTCCCGGCGCTGGGGAGTCTCCTGTCGTTCGGGCAGGAGTCCCTGATTCCGTGGGCGCTGCTCGCGATCAACCTGACGGCGCTCGCGGCGGGAACTGCCGTGCTGGAAACGCTGCTGGACTCGCACAACGTCAGCCGCTGGTATGCGCTCGGTTATGGATTGACCCTCGGCACGCTCGGCGCGGCGCGGCTGAGCCTGCCGGAACCGCTGGCGTACGCGCTGGCGCTGGGCGGTATTGCGTTCGTCGTGCGCGACCGGGTGCTGCCCACGGCGCTCCTGTTCGCGCTGGCAGCGCTGGCGAAGGAGACCGCGCTCATTCTGGCGTTGGGCGTAAGCTCTCACCTGCTCTGGCAGCGGCGCTGGCGAGACGCCCTTGTGTTCGGCGTCGTCACACTTGCGCCATTTGTCATCTGGCAGGTAATCCTGCTGCGCCATTTTGGCGGGTTTGGCGTCGGGTCGGGCGGCGCGCTGGCGACCAGCTTTGAGGTCGTTCCCTTCCTCGGCATCGCGCGTATTCTGACTGAAGGGGGACTGACGGTCTTTCTGGCGCTTGGGGTGATCCTTCTGCCGTTCGTCCTCGTGCCGACGGTGTGGGGGCTGGCGCGCGCGTGGCAAGACGTCCGACGTCAGAACGGTTCGCTCTCTACGTGGCTGCTGCTGGCGGCATCCGCGATCATGCTGTTTGTCCCCTTCTCCACCTATCGCGAGCCGCTCGGCATTCTTCGGTTCATCGTCGGGCTTCAGATCGCGGTCATTCTGTACGCGGCGGACACGCAGAATAAGCGCGCCCTGCTCAACAGCACGATCTGGATGCTGACGCTGCTGTTTGTCGTCATGTCGGATTTCTCGTCGGGCAGCGCAATTTAGCGCATTGACGCCTCGCCCGCGAGGACGTGAAAGCTAAATTCCTCGGAGCGCGAGGGCTTTACCGACGGTGCGAAGGATGATGTTGAGATCGAGCAGAAGCGATTGATGGCGGATGTAGTAGAGATCGTACTCCAGCTTGACGAGCGCGTCCTCGTCGTTCGAGCCGTAGCTGTAGCGCACCTGCGCCCACCCGCTGACGCCGGGGCGCACGATCAGCCGCGTGCGGTAGAAGGGAATTTTCTGGGTGAGCCGAGCGACGTGTTCCGGGCGTTCCGGGCGCGGACCCACCAGGCTCATCTCGCCGCGCAGCACGTTGATGAGCTGCGGCAGTTCGTCCAGTCGTGTCCTACGCAGGAAGCGCCCGACGCGCGTGACACGCGGGTCGCCCGGTCGGCTAAAAATCGCGCCGGTGTCGGCTTCCGCGTCCGTCACCATCGAGCGCAGCTTAATCATGCGGAACACGCGCCCGTTCAGCCCGACGCGCGTCTGGGTATAAAATATCCTGCCCGGCGAGTCGAGCCGAATGATGAGCGCGAGGAGCGGCAGCAGCACCACAAAGACGACCATCCCCACCGCCGCCAGGAGGAGATCGACGAACCGCTTGAAGAACTGGTTGACCTGAAAAAGGGCGTTCGTATTCTGCGGCGTCAGCAGGACAATCGCCCAGTCGTCGCTCATGTGCTCCACCGGGATACGCCCGGTGATGCGCTCGAACAGAAGCGTCATCGGCACGATCGCAATGCCTCGCTCGTAGGCGTCCATCACACCCTGAAACGTGTCGCCGCGAAGCTGGCGCGTGGACGTAATAATCAATTCGCTCACCCGGTCGCGGGCAATGAAGTTCATCAAGTCCGCGCCCGTACCGACGACCGGCACACCGCAAATGACCTCGCCCACCTCGTCCGCTTCGCCGATCACGCCGCGCACGTCATAGTCCCGCGGCGCGTGTTCCGCGATTACCTGCACCATCGCCTGTGCCGCGCCGTTCGCGCCGACGATCAGGGTACGCCGCGGCTCGCTCGCCCAGCCGAGCAAGACCGGACGCGCGAACCGCCACAGGCTAATCAACACGACCGAGATGACTCCGTAATAGAGGATGAACAGGCGTGGCAGCGTATCGCGCGGGGACAGAAAGAAGATAAACAGGTAGAGAACGACCATCTGCGCGTTGATGAGCAGCAGGCGCTGGAAGGTTTGCTGTCGGCTGGCGGCGATTCGCAGGATATACAGGTCGTTGGCGCTGGCAAGCAGCAGCCACAAAACGATGAGGACGAGGAACAAATAGGCTTGCGGCAGGACGAATTCCAGCGTGAACGGGTAACCTGCCACCCACGCCCAGACCCGTAGCGCGATCAGCACGGAGATCGCGACCGCCGCCACGTCACCGAGCATGAGCAGCAGGCGCCGCTCCGAGATTTGCAGTTGCGAGCGGCGACGCCGCCGCGAGGAAGGCTGAAAGAACATGAGCCGTCGCGCCTTACCGTTGAGGTCTCTCAGTTGTCATTGTATCCGAAGTCGAGTCTGGATTCGGTGCATCTTTCAGCCGGAACAGCACGAGCAGCACGAGGAGCGAGAGTGCGCTCACGAGCAGTCCGGGCGTCGCCCACGATGGCTCATACCGGAACGCAACGGTGTGCTCCCCCGGCGGCACCTGCACGGCGCGAAAGGCGAGATTGGCGCGATAGATGGGCACAGGCTCCCCGTCCACCGTCGCCGTCCAGCCGGGATAGTCCGTATCCGCGAGGATCAACCAGCTATCGCGGGGGGCGCGCACCTGAATCTGCACGCGGCTGCCCTCGTCGTTCAGGAGCAGCGAGTCAGGGCGCGCCTCGTCACCGGGCGGGGGTTCGTCACAGCCGCCGTCGCCCAGGATATGCGCCTGCGTCAGCGGGTTCCAGCGGGGGTCGGTCAGCGCCGCCGCCAGCGATTCGGCGCTCTCATGCCAGCAGATGGAGTTGACGAGCCACGCCCGCGCCGCCGGGCGTTCGGTCGGCTCGCTGGCTCCCGACGATGTATACAGGGAGGTGACGCCTGCCGCCTGTAACAATCGCGGGCGCGCCGCGTCGTCCGCGGACTCCAGCAAACGGATGTAGTCGGCGTAATGCCCCACCAGCAGCGGCTCGAAGTTATCGAATAGATACTCGCGATCCAGCAGATTCAGGTTTGGCAGATGGCTCCCCCGCATCTGCTGCCAGGAATTAGCGGCGACCCGGTAATCCCGCACCGGGAAAAACAGATCGAAGCGCGCGCGCTCGTCATCCTCGCGCCAGTAACCGCGCCCATAGCTGGTCGTGGCGGCGGGCTGCGGGTCATAGAACGCGGTGGGCACGGTCGGGTTCAGCCCCCACGCCGCCCACATCAGATCGGCGGCGACCACCAGCAGCACGAGAAGCGACCAGCGCATATGACGCGCGGACGCAAGGTCAGGCTGCGCGAGCGTGAGCCAGCACGCCAGCACCAGCAGTAACCCCACCGTCAGCAGGGCGCGCGCCAGCACCCACGCCCCGTCGTTCGCGTTCGCCAGCAGCAGAGCAACCATGACGATTACCGTCAGCGTAATTGCCGCGACCAGCCCGCGCCGCCCCCACTGGCGACTGCGATCGCCGCGTCCCCATGCCCCCGCGCCGATTCCCGCCACAACGCTC
>CALMDI010000125.1 GCA_937864975.1 uncultured Chloroflexota bacterium
GCGCGTTTAAACCCACCAGCAGCGCGAGCGCCAGTCCCGCCCCGGCAATCGTCACGACAAACGGACGTATCCGCTCGTGCCGCGCGTGCATGTGCACGTCGCGGATCGTCCCGCGGCGAACGCTCCAGATAATGTAGAGACTTGGCACGAGGCACACCAGCGTGCTATAGAGCAGCGCCCACAGCGCGGCATCCTGCGTGCCATCGTATGCGGCGATGGGAAATGCAAGCAGCGCCCAGACAATCGGCGGGCTGACGACGTGCGAGACGAGGCGCGCCCACGAAATTTCGACGGCGCTCGCGCCAAAACGGTTTGCAAGACTCTCCAACAGCGCATTCTCCCTTACGAAACGCCAGTATAACCCAACGTCTGGCGGAACATTATTAAACCACGGTAAATATTGCTTGCAGAAGCCTGAACCGGTGATAATGCTGCACAATGACGCGGGGGCGAGCGTCACTCCACGGGCGAGGCGGGCATGAACGATGAACTGACCGGACAACTGACGACGCGCTGGCGCATTCCCGCCTACGCGCGCGATATGCTCTGGCTGGAAATCGAGTCCGAGACCGTGCGGGTGGAAGGCGAGCGCGGCTTGTTCATCCTGACCGCGCGGGCGGATGTACTCGTCGTGCGCTGGGGCGGCGAAGACGGTCCGCCGCTGGCGCAGCTTCGCTGGCAGGTGGACACGCTGGGTTGGGATGGAACGGTGCGGATCGGCGGCTTTGTCGACGCGCTCCACATCACCGAGGCGCTGGATTTACCGGAGGCGGTTACGATTCTTCATGTGGGCGGGCAGCCGTTAAAGCCGGGCGCGCGTCCCTATCCCGGCTTCGACCAGCGCAAGCGCGTGCCCTATGCCGTGCCGAGCTTCTTCGACAGCCTTGCCGACGACATCCCTGAAGGTGTGACCACGTGGGTCGCCTTCAGCGAAGCGCCCGCCGTGTTTCTGGCGCAGGACGCCCTGGTGAGCAAGCTGCGCGTTCACTGCTTCGGCTCGCTCCCCGACGAGGACACGGGCTGGCACGCGAGCTTCGCGCTGCCGATTGTGCTGGACGCCATGTCGATTTTCCCAACGTAAGTTCAGTGTTCAGACTCGTAAGGGAATTGCGAACGCCTTTTACGAGGAGCATCCACCGCCGAGATAATCCCGCGCTTAACGCTGACCTCCGCAGTCTTAACGGAAATCCCCTCGCGTGCGCTTGAAGCGCATAGTATCCTGTGATAGACTTAACCATTGTATTCCAGAGTAGAGTACTGCTTGTAACGTGCTTTCGGACGTTCCAGACCAACCTGTGCCCCACGCATGGTGGGGCGTTCACCCGAACCTGTACCGGGATCGCGCCCTGTCGTAATCGAGGCGCGCCCGGTATTTTGTGTTAAATGGGGTTGGTCTTTAGAAAGGATTGGAGTCGCTTGGACGACGGCAGTTTATCGAGTTTTACCCTCATCCTCGTGCTGATCGCGGCACACGCGCTGGTGGCGATGGCATACGCCGCCCTCACCGCCAGCCCCACGGCGTATCTTCGCGAAGAAACCGACGAAGGCAACCCGCGCGTGAAGCGCGTGCTTCGGCTGAATGACAATATACCCTTACTCACAATCACCGCCCAGTTGACGATGGTGCTGCTGCGCGTGGCAATCGTCGCAATCGCGACCGTGACGGTCAAGAATCCGCTGCTCGACCTGCCCGCGGACATGCGCGCGCTGGTCGTGCCGCCGCTCAGTTATGGGATCGTGCTGCTGCCGCTGGCGCTGCTGGTTTACCTGGTCGGCGACTTGATGCCAAGCGCGATTGGGCGTACCCGCGCGCGAACGCTGGCGCCGGTTCTGGCGCTGCCGATGCGCGTCCTGACGTTTTTGCTCAACCCGCTGGCTCGAATGCTGCTGGTGGCAGACCGCGCCCTCGCGCGCGTGGCGGGTGGCAGCGACATCGCGAAAACGGTGACCGACGAGGAAATCCTGTCGCTGGTCGATGTCGGGCAGCTTGGCGGCGCGATTGAGCGCGAAGAGAAAGAGATGATCCGCTCGGTTCTGGAATTTGGCGAGACCATCGTGCGGGAGATCATGGTGCCGCGTCTCGACGTGGTCGCGCTCGACATGGACTCGTCGCTGGACGAGGCGCTTGGCGCGATTGTCGACAGCGGGCATTCCCGTATTCCGATTTACGAAGAGAAAATCGACAACGTCAAAGGCGTGCTTTACGCCAAAGACCTGCTCCACGTCGTCCGCAGCGGCGAGCTGGCGCAGCGAACGATTCGTGATTTGATGCGTCCCGCCTATTTCGTCCCTGAAACGAAGGGCGCGGACACACTGTTCAAAGAGATGCAGGGGCGTAAAGTTCACCTCGCAATCGTCGTCGACGAGTACGGCGGCACTGCGGGGCTGGTGTCGATTGAAGACCTGATCGAAGAAATTGTCGGCGACATTCAGGACGAATACGACCTCCACGAAGAAGCCGAATACATCGAGCTTAGCGCGAATGAATACCGCATCGACGCCAGCATTAATCTGGACGACTTCAACGATCTGATGAACGCGAATCTGTCCACCGAAGACAATGATACGCTCGGCGGGTATATCTTCGCGCAGCTTGGGCGCGTGCCGGAGCCGGGCGAAACGCTCGACGTTGCAGATGGCGAGGATCGTCTAATGATGCGTGTTGAATCCGTCGAAGGTCGGCGTATCCGCAAGGTGCACGTCACGCGCATTCACTCCGAACCGACGAATGGCGAGACGCAAGAAGCAGCCAACGGCGCGCGTCCCGCCAAACCGGAACCGGATATCGGAACGGAACTGACGCCCGGCAGGCTCCCGTCCGGTTAATCGCGCGGGTAAAACGGCGCTTCTTCGCAGGCAAAAGGTCGAAACGGGAAGGTTTCGACCTTTTGATTCGTTTCATTCTCGAGCCTGTCGGTAGAAAATAGGATTATCGTCATCTCTAACTTCTCTTTTGATAGGAATGTCGCTACACTGGACGAGTCGGGTGGGTT
>CALMDI010000126.1 GCA_937864975.1 uncultured Chloroflexota bacterium
AATGCGCTGCGCGGCGCGGAAGCCGATGCCAACCTGCGCCGCCGCGTGGGTATCGTCCTGCGTTCCGGCGCGATCCGCGACCTGCATGACGTCGCCCTGCTGATCGGCGCGGGCGCGAACGCCCTGATCCCTTACGCGCTGTACGCAGTCGGGCTTGGCATCGCGCCGCGCCCGCCGAAAACGCCGCTGGAGTCGGAGCAGGTCATCGAGCGGTTGAGCAATACCATCGCCGCCATCAACGGCGGCTTGCAGAAAATCACGTCGACTATCGGCTGCCACGAGCTGCGCGGCTTTGGCAAGCCGTTTAGCTCGGTCGGACTGGCAAGCAGCGTGGCGTCTGTTTTCGGCACGCCGAACTACTTCGGCTCCGAGCGCGTCGGTACGACCTGGAGCGACCTTCGCAGTGAAGCGGAGATACGCGCCTGCGAGCTGCGCGGCGAGAAGGCGACCAGGCTGGACAACCCGGATCGGTTTTATCCCAAGATGTGGAAGCGCGTCGAAGACCTCGCGCTGGGCGACACGACGCTGGACGAATACGCGGCGGAACTGATCGAGCTTGAGCGCGAGATGCCGGTCGCCATTCGTCACCTGCTTGGCTTGAAGGCGTCGGATGCGCCCGTAGACCCCGCGACGGTCGATACACGCACGCGCGACCACGCGCTGCCGATCCTGATCGGCGCGATGTCGTTCGGCTCGCAGGGCGAGCTTGCCTACAAAGCCTACGCGGAAGCGGCGCACCGGCTGAACATTCTGTGCGTGAACGGCGAAGGCGGCGAGCTGCCCGACATCATGGGCAAGTATTACCGAACGCGCGGTCAGCAGATTGCGTCGGCGCGATTCGGCGTCAACATCCAGTTTCTGAACTCGGCGTGCGTGCTGGAAATCAAGGTCGGTCAGGGCGCGAAACCGGGCGAAGGCGGTCAGCTTCCCGGCTACAAAGTCACCGAACAGGTGGCGCTGGCACGCTCGACCATGCCGGGCGTTGACCTGATTTCCCCAAGCAACAATCACGACGTCTATTCGATTGAAGACCTCGCCCAGTTGATCGACGAACTCAAGACGGCGAATCCGCTCGCGCGCGTCTCCGTGAAAATCCCGGTTGTCCCCGGCGTCGGCATCATCGCCGTCGGCGTGGCGAAAGCGGGCGCGGACATCATCAACGTCACCGGCTACGAAGGCGGCACGGGCGCGGCGCGCGCGCATTCCCTGCGCCACGTCGGCTTGCCCGCCGAAATCGGCGTGTGGATGGCGCACCGCGCGCTCATCGAAAGCGGCTTGCGCGACGACGTGGAATTGTGGTGTGACGGCGGCATGAAGAGCGGGCGCGACGTGCTCAAGCTGATGTGCCTCGGCGCGAACCGGGTCGGCTTTGGCACGATGGCGATGGTTGCGGTCGGCTGTACGATCTGTCGCAAGTGTCATGAAGGCACCTGTCACGTCGGCATCACGACGCACATCAGGACGAAGGAAGAAGCCGCCCTCAAGGGCATCAAACACTTCGACCCCCGCGACTACGAGCTTGCCGTTCAGGGCATCGTCAACGTGTTCAACGCGCTTGCCGAGGACATCCGGCGGCAAACGGCTCTTCTCGGCTTCAGCCGCACGCAGGACGTGGTCGGTCGCGCCGACCTGATCGAGCAAATTGCCTATCACGACAAGATCGACCTGAGCTACCTGACCCACCGCGTTCCCTCGCAGTCGCGGCGGCAGATGCAGCCCGGCGTCGGGCGGCTGCTGGCGCGCCCGCGCAACTCGCTCACCAAGCAGATTACCTCGCTCATGAAAGAGCGTGTCGATCACGGCGACCTCGAACTGACCTACGACGACGAAGCGGTCATGGCAATGGATCGCGCGCTCGGCACGCACGTCAGCGGCGCGATTGAGCGCGGCGAGCTTCCCGGCGTCGAAGCCGTGCATCTGCGTTTCAGCAATTCGGCGGTGCCGGGCAATGGACTCGCCGCGTTCCTCGGCTCGAAAGTGGACGTGCTGGTCGAAGGCGGCGCGCAGGACGGCGTGGCGAAATGCGCCAAAGGCGGCGCGGTGACGATCCTCAAGGGGTTGAATCACGACGGTCGCCGTCTGGATGGCTCGGTTGGCAAGAGCTTTGCCTATGGCGCGCAGGGCGGAACGTTCATCGTGCAGGGCTACGCGGACACGCGCGCCTGCATCCGCCTCAGCGGCGCGACGGTCATTTTCGGCGGTGAAATCAAGGAGCCGCTGCGCGATGATCTCGGCAACCTTGCCTCGCGCGCCAACCTCAAGGGTTACGCCTGCGAGTACATGACGTCCGGTCGCGTCATCATCCTGGGCGATCCGGGTCCGTGGCTGGCGGCGGGCATGTCCGGCGGCGCGATCTACCAGCGCGTGCAGCCCGAAATGGGTCTGACCCTCGACGCGATTCGCCGCCGCATCGCCAAAGGCGCGTCGGTCGACATTTTCCCGCTCGACGAAAAAGCCATCACGGACGTTCACGAAATGCTGCGGCTGTACATTCAGACGCTCGAATCGAACAACCAGCCGGAAGCCACCGCGCACCTGTACGAACTCATGCGCCGCCCGCAGGACTTTTTCGTCAAGATTGCCCCGCCGACGCGGAAGAACTGATCAATTTACAATCCCGATTCGACTTTGAATCGCCGCGCTGCGTTCAGGTGCTGGTCAATGCCGGTATAGCCAGCCCCCATCGTCGAAAGGCAGATGTGGGTTACGCCGAGTGCATTCACCCGCGCCGCCTCCCGTTCCCAGCCATCCGCCGGGGGGTTGAAGACGTTGTAACGAACGTCGATTCCAAACTCATTCCGGCTTCGCCCCGCCTGTTCCAGATTCTCCCCGATAAATTCCAGACGCGCCCGCAGTTGGTCGGTGGGCATGGGATTGGTTATCCAGCCGTCGCCAATCCTCGCCGCGCGCCTGAGCGCCATGTCTTCGCGCGCGCCAAACCAGATCGGAATCGGACGTTGGATGGGCATCGGATTCAACCCTGCATCGGGAAGCGCATGGTAGTCGCCGTCGAAGGTCACGAGGGGCTGCGTCCACAGCGCGCGTAACAGGTGAATCTGCTCTTCGATACGCTTGCCACGATTACGGAAATTTTCGTTCAAGCCAACGTACTCGACCTCATTCCATCCTAACCCCACCCCCAGACGCAGCCTGCCGCCCGACAGGACATCCACCTCCGCCGCCTGTTTGGCGACCAGCGCCGTCTGCCGCTGCGGTAGAATGAGCACCCCGGTCACAAGCTGGATACGCTCTGTCAGCCCAGCCAGATAGCCAAAGAGGACGAAGACCTCGTGGAACTGTGATTGATGCGTGTATGGACCTTTCCAGCCGCCCGGTCGGTCCGGGTTTGCGCCCAGCACGTGATCGTAGGCAAGAAGATAGTCAAAGCCCATGCCCTCCACAGCCTGCGCGAAATCGCGCACCGATGCCGCATCAGAGCCAATTTCAGTCTGAGGGAATGTGATGCCAATTTTCATCCCATGCTCCTGGTGTTACGGGAAGGCTGCCGAAGGATTGAAAATAATAGCGCAAATGGAGCGCTGCATCAGACCGAGAGGTGCTCGATGACGTGCTGAAGCGTGACCACGGCTTTGGCATATTCACTCAGCGGCAGGTGTTCCTGCGGCGTGTGGTCGAGGTTGCTGTCGCCTGGTCCGTAGGCGATGATCGGGCATGACCACGCCGCGCCGACGACGTTCATATCGCTCGTGCCCGTCTTGAGGACGAAACCGGGCTGTCCGCCCTGCGCGCGGATCGCCGCCAGCATCCCGCGCACGAGCGCGTTGTTCTTGTCGCCCTGGTACGCCTGCTCCCGGCTGTAGCCTCGTAACGTCCCGTCTTCCGGCGCGAACGCCGATACCACGTCGAACACCTCGTCGGGCGTAAAGCGCGGCGGCAGCCGAAAGCCAACCGTCAGCCTGACCGTGTCAGTCAAGTGATCGGAACTCGTGTTAAACGAGCGCAAACTCGTCATCACCTGATCGAAATAGCGCTCGAACCCGGCATTGACGCCTGCCGCCCACGCCTGTACAGCGTTCCAGAACTGCACGCCAAGCTCCGCGACGCTCGGCTCCGGGCGGGCGGTGTGCGCTACCGGGCGCGACAGCGTGAAATCCACCAGCAGCCGCCCCTTGTAGCCCAGCGTGATGCGCTCAGCGCTGCTCGGCTCTCCGATGATGCACAGGTCGGGCGCGAACTGATCGCGGACGTAATACGCGCCTTTGCTGGTGGCGATTTCTTCCTCGACCGCGCCGACGACGATCACGCGCCAGCCGTCGGGAATCGCGGCGCGGTGGGCGGCTTCGGCAAACGCGCACAGCGAGCCTTTGGCATCGACGCTGCCGCGTCCGTACAGGCTTCCGCGCTTGATCTTCACGCGCAGCTCGCCGGGAAAGGTGTCGATGTGTCCCAGAAGCATCAGCGTGCGCGCCGCGTTCGCATCCCCGCGAATCCCGACGGCGTTGCCGACCGCGTCAACGTAAGCGTGAAAGCCGCGCGCGCCCATCCAATCGACCAGATACGAAACGGCTGCGCTTTCCTGAGCCGAGGGACTGTAATGGCAAACCAGATTGACAAGCAGATCGGATGAAACGCTGCCTTCGCCCGCCGCGTGCTCCCGCGTTTCGGTCAACGTGCCGACTCCCCGAAACGCCGCTGAAGCATCGGCACCAACCCGCCCGCGTCGAGAATCGCCTGCACAGATGGCGACAGCGTGGGCATAGCAAACACCTGTCCCGCCGCGTGAATCTCGCCGGAAAGACGATCTATCATGATTGTGTCGCCTGTCCGCACCACGTCGCGCAGACCGGAACACACCACGGGCAAGATCCCCTGATTGATGCAGTTGCGGAAATACAGCCCGCTGAAGGACTCCGCGATCAGAACCGGCACGCCGACGTATTTGAGCGCCGTCACCGCCTGCTCGCGGCTGCTGCCGCAGCCCCAGTTGCGCCCCGCGACGATCACATCGCCGGGTTGGACGCCCACCGCGAACGCCGGGTCGAGGTCTTCGAGCGCGTGCGCGGCGATCTCGTCGGGCGTTTTCAGCGTGTAGGTGTACTTTCCGGGAAAAATCACGTCCGTATTGACGTGATCGCCATACACCCAGACTCGATGCTCGCTCATGACAGGAACTCCCGCGGGTCGGCAATCGCGCCGCGAATAGCGCTGGCGGCGACGACGTAGGGGCTGGCGAGATAGACAGGCGCGTCCGGCGTGCCCATACGCCCGCGAAAATTGCGGTTTCCGCTGCTGATGGTTGCCTCGTTTGGCGCGGGTACGCCCATGTGGTTGCCCATGCAGGGACCGCAGCCAGGCGTGGTAATGGTCGCGCCCGCTTCCAGCAGGGTTTCGATATAACCACGCCGCGTCGCCTCGAGAAGCACCTGCGCGCTTGCCGGAATGACGATCAGCCGACAGTGGACTTTATGCCCGCGCAGCACCGCCGCCGCGGCGCACAAATCTTCCAATCGACCGTTCGTGCAGGTGCCGATGAACGCCTGCTGCACCGGCTGACCAACCGCGCGGGACAGCGTGACGACGTTATCCGGTGAGTGCGGCAGCGCGATCTGCGGCTCTAACAGGCTGACATCCAGGGCGGAGTCATCGGCATAATGCGCGTCGGCATCGGGATAAAGCGGTGTGTAATCGCGGGTGCGATTCGTTTCCAGGTAGTCAAAAACCGCTTGATCGGGCGGCAGGTAGGCGCTCATCGCGCCAAATTCCGCCATCATGTTCGGCAGCACCGCGCGCTCGTCCAGCGACAGCGACGCCAGCGCATCTCCCAGAAACTCGACCGAACGATACTGCCCGCCGTCCGCGCCCCGGTCGCCGATGATTCGCAGGGCAATATCCTTCGCCGTCACCCCAAACGGCAGGCGTCCGGTCAGCGTCACCCGCATGGCATCGGGCACGCGAATCCACAACATGCCTGTCGCCCAGAGCGCCGCCATCTCCGTGCGCCCCACGCCCATGCCGAACGCGCCGAGCCACCCGAAATGCGTGCTGTGGCTGTCCGCGCCGAGGATGGTCTCGCCCGGCAGAACAAGCGCTTCCTCGCTGATGACCTGATGGCAGATACCTCGCCCTACTTCAAAAAAGTGCCTGATGCCCTGCTCGCGCACCCACTGTCGAATTTCGGCGTGATTCTGGGCGTGCTGCGTCGTCGGCGCGGGCACGGCATGATCGAGGGTGATGGCGACACGCTCAGGATGCGCGATGCGCGGCGCGCCGATTTTCTCGAAGATGCGGCGAATCGCGGCGGAGTTATCGTGGCTGAAAATAACGTCCGGCGTCACATCCAGAATGTCGCCCGCCCGCGCGCCGCTCGCGCCCGCCGCGCGTGCCAGCGCCTTCTCGACAAAGGTATAGCCGGTCACTGCGCGGCTCCCAACGCTGCCGCCTCGTGCAGCAGCGCATCTACTTCGTGGAGCGAGAGGGATTGCACGTCGGCGCGCGCCTTGATCGTCTGCGTGATCTGCCGCAGCGTGTGATCGTCCAGCGCCAAGCCCAATCCCTGGGCGCGGGCGCGCAGGCTGTTCCAACCGGTCAGGCGATGCCCGATGGCAATCTCGCGGCTCAAGCCGAAATCTTCCGGCTGAAGAATTTCATAGGTGGACGGGTCGGCAAGCACGGCTTTGGCGTGGATGCCCGCCTTGTGGATGAAGGCGCTCGACCCGGTAATGTAATTGTTGAATGGGATTTCGATGCCGCACGTCTCCGCGATCAGGCGATCCAGTTCCGGCAGCAGGCGCAGGTTGTACTTGGCGACGTACTGGCGGCTGATCGTATACAGCCGCGCGATCAGCCCGCCGAGCGGCGTGATGCCGTTGCGCTCGCCGATGCCGAGAATGGTCGTGTCGATGTGCGTCGCCCCCGCTTCAAGCGCGGCGCATGCGTTCGCGATGGCGCAGCCGCTGTCGTTGTGCCCGTGAAACTCGATGTCCAGCCCGGTCAGGCGCACCAACTGGCTCACGATCGCGTAGACGCGCGTCGGCAGCGCCACGCCCACCGTATCCGCCACGCCGAGCCGGTTAACCAGCCCCAAATCGGCAACCGACAGATACACGCGCAGCAGGTCGGCTTCGTTGCTGCGAAACGAATCCTCGGTGCTGAAACGCAGCACAATGTCGGGAGCCTGAGAGCGAATGTAGCTCATCACGTCGGCGGCGAGGTCGATGATTTGACG
>CALMDI010000127.1 GCA_937864975.1 uncultured Chloroflexota bacterium
ACGTAGAACAGCGGTGTAGGCGTCACCTGCGCGATACCGAGCAGGTCGAGCGGCGGACCGGCGTTGAACGGTTCTTCCGTGTGGATGATGAGGGATCGGTGTTTGTCGTAGGGTTTCATCAAATGCCTCAGTATTGAGGATTGAGGATTGAGGGTTGAGGATTGAGTAAAAAGTGGAAAGTAAAAAGTTGAAAACAAGTGTTCTTTGTCTTAACTCAGCACTCATCACTTTGAACTGTCTTTACTCAATCCTCAACCCTCAATCCTCAAACCTAAAGTTGTACGTAACTGTTCTCCGCCAGAATGAAGCGGTGGGTCGCGGGCACGTGACTCGCGGACGTGACCTGCGCGTTGTCCGCCAGCAGGCTCGAATCGATACGCCCCGGAATATTACGGATGACGCAGTTCTGCATGACGATGCTGGCTTCGACTTCGCTGTTTTCAATCGTCACGTTGTCGCCAATCGAGGTATAGGGACCAATGTAGCTGCTTCGTATGATCGCGTTCCTGCCGATCAGCACCGGACCGCGAATCACGCTGTCTATGATCTGGCTGCCTTCACCGAGCAGAACCCGCTCCGAGACTTCGGAATTGCCGCTCACCTGCTGCGCGCTGGATGGCGCGGGCGTATAGGCGAGATCGCCCAGCACAAGCTGGTTGGCGCGCATAATCGAGTCGGGCTTTCCCGCGTCAATCCACCAGCCTTTAATCGTGTAGGCGCGCACGTGCTGACCGCTGCTGATGAGTACCTGAATGGCATCGGTGATTTCGAGTTCATTGCGCCACGACGGCTTGATCTGCTGAATGGCGTCGAAAATGGACGAACGGAACAGGTAGACGCCCGCGATGGCGAGGTTGGACGGCGGCTCCTTGGGTTTTTCGACCACGCGGATAATACGCCCGTCCTGAATTTCGGCAATACCGAAGCGGGTTGGGTCGGACACTTCGGTTAAGCCGATAAGCGCCTCGGCGTCGGAGTTTTCAAACCCCGTCAGGGTAGCCTGCATCTTGTCCTGAAAGATGTTGTCCCCCAGATAGACGCAAAACGGGTCATCGCCAACGAACATCTGGCACAGCCCGATGGCGTGCGCCAGTCCCTTTTGCTCCGCCTGCACGATGTAATCGAGCTTGACTCCCAGTTTGGTGCCATCGCCAAGCGAATGAACAATCGACGACTCAAGATCGTTGACGACAATGCCAATGTCGGTGAGTCCCGCATTCTTCAGCACGTCGATGGCATACTCGATCAGCGGCTTGTTGGCGACCGGAACCAGCGGCTTGGGCATCGTGAGCGTGACCGGGCGCAGGCGCGTTCCCTGCCCGGCGGCGAGAATGACAGCTTTCATCGAGAGTCCTCCAACGGCGCCACGCCTGCGACGAGAGGCGGGATGGTACTGAATTTTGAGAGGCGTAGCAAACAGAGGCGTGCAGCGTATGCGCACGCAACGGATTTAACGCAAAGACGCAAGGCTGCTCCCTTGCATGAACACGTTTTTTAGAACCTTACCGCCGATGACGAAGCGCTGCGCTACCACCAATACTCGCGCGAGGGTGTGACGCGAATGCGCCGCCCGCTGGTCAATTCGAGCCAGGGGTTGCGGCGATACGTTGGAATGGGCGCCTGCTGCGCCATTGCCCAGATTTGTTCGGCAATGTCCCAGACCGCGTTCGGTCGTCCAATGCGCCGCGCGTTGTCGGAGCGACGTTTCAGCCCTTCCGCACCTTCCCGCATCCACGACGCCAGCGAGTCGGCAACCGCGCGCGGGCTGGGCGCGAACACCCCCGCGTTGTTCTGAACGACGTATTCGACGTTGCCGGTCTCCTGACCGGGAATCGCATCGTAAAGGATCATCGGCAGTCCGGCAATGCAGGCTTCGCTGATGGTCGCGGGACCGGCTTTCGTCACCAGCACGTCGGCGGCTGCCATCAACTGGGGCATGTTGGTCACGAATCCATAAGTACGCGTCGGCTGGTTCCAGTGGCTTTCGTCCAGCCGTGCCTTGAGAGACTTATTGCGCCCCGCGATGATAATTAACTGGCAGCGCAGATGCTTGCTGTTGATAGCGCGAGCGGTTTTGAACAGCGGTCCCATGCCGTCGCCCCCGCCGACCAGCACAATCGCCGGTAGGTCGGCGTCCCAGCCGAGCGCCGCCCGCGCTGAGGCTTTATCGGTCAGGCTTTCGGCAAAATGGGGATGCACCGGCAAGCCCGTGACGCGCATCTGATCGGCGCGCAAGCCGCCGTCCATGCCGAGGTCGAAGGCAGGCTCCGTCGGCACCAGCGTCAGATCAGCGCGGCGGTCGTACCAGAACATATGCGTCGAGACGAGATCGGTCACGACGACCACGAACGGCGGGCGCTGTTCCAGCCGCAGGAGCGCTTCCATCGACGGGCGCGTGAGCACCGAATGAACGCACACCACCGCGTCCGCCGGATGCTCGCGCATCATGCGCCGCAGGTTGCGTTCCATCGTCACGTACATCCCGCTCGAAAGGGCTTTCGCTCGTTTGCGCGTGTTGCTCAGCTTATAGCCAAGCCCCCAGGACGATTTGCTGTGATTGATGAGCCAGGGATAGAACTCTGGCATGTAGTTAAAGGGAAACGGGGAATAGCCCCGAAAGACGTCGATCATTTCCAGTTCAACCTGATTCGGGTAGCGCTGAAGCATCGCGTCGCGGATGGCTTCCGCCGCCGCCCGGTGCCCGCCGCCGGTATCCGACATCAGTAGCAAGATACGTTTCATCGCGTTTGGTCTCCCTCGGTTCGGCTGGACGGGGGCACAAGCACCCGCTTGAGCCGCTTCGTAAAGACGCTGCGCGCCAGCATCACGCGCCGGTCGCATGTCAGGCAGCGAATACCAATATCCGCCCCCATCCGATAAATTTCCCACACGTCGCCGCCGCAGGGATGCTGCTTTCGCATCTGAACCCGGTCGCCAACTCCAAAGGTAGGGTCCAACCGTCCATCTGCTCCACGCTCAACTCACCCTATCATAACACAGGCTGCGAACCGGGACTGTTCCGCCACCCCTCTCACCGTCTCCTTAATCCGAGACGAATAGGCGTGTGCTATACTTGCCAGCAGTAGCCGCCCCCATCTCTGGAGTTTCCGTGCTCGGTCTTATTAACAGCCCCGAACAATTGATCGCCAACCTGATCGCGGTCTTGCTCGGCATGACGATCCATGAGTTCGCGCACAGCTATGTCGCTGACCAGATGGGCGACCCGACGCCGCGCCAGCTCGGTCGGTTAACCCTCAACCCCTTCGCGCATATTCACTGGCTCGGCTTCCTGATGTTTGTCCTGATCGGGTTCGGTATTCTCGGCTCCGCGCCGATCAACCCGTACAAGATGCGAAATCCACGCTGGGGCACACTCGCCGCCGTCGCCGCGGGACCGCTCTCGAACCTCGCGCTGGCAATCGTCGCGGCGATCCCACTGCGATTTATGATCGCCGCGGGCACCTTCAATCTCGTGACCGACATTCTGTACACCATCGTGTTTTTCAACGTCCTGCTGTTCCTGTTCAACCTGATTCCGCTCTTTCCGCTCGACGGCTGGCGCATGGTTCTGGCGCTTCTGCCGCCCGATCTGGCGTACTGGTGGCAGCGGCACCAGCAGACGAGCCAGCTTCTTTTCTTCGGGTTGATCCTGCTCAGCTTCCTGCCGCTGCGCGGGTTCAATCCCCTCGGAATACTCATCAGTCAGCCGAGCAGTTTTCTCGTTCGGCTGCTCGTCGGGCTGTAGCGCATGGCGGCGGCTCAGCGCCTGCGCCAGGGTATTCGCGCCCTGCTGGCGTTCTCTCAATCCGTCGATCACACGCTGGCGTCCGACGTGCTCACGCCGCCTCTGCTGGCGCTTTTCCGGCAGATGCCGCGCGGTGACCAGCTTCACAGCCTGAACGTGCTGCGTGCCGTTCAGGCGCAGGGTTCCGCGCCGCGCGATCTGGCGGTCGCGGCGCTGCTG
>CALMDI010000128.1 GCA_937864975.1 uncultured Chloroflexota bacterium
GTCGTGTGCGCCATGCCGTTTGACGACGCGGACGCAGTCTTGCAGCGCGCGAACGATACGCCCTACGGTCTCGCGGCGGGCTTGTGGACGAACAATCTGCAAACGGCACATCGCTTCGCCGCGCAGCTCAAAGCAGGCACGGTCTGGATCAACACGTGGGGCAATACGGATGCGGCGTCGCCGTTCGGCGGCTTCAAGCAGAGCGGACACGGGCGCGAAATGGGGAAAGAAGCCATCGACCTGTATACCGAGGTCAAGAGCGTCTGGGTGAAGTACGAATGACGCGGCGAACCCTCTCCGTCGGCAAATACCGCGCGCTGCAGCGCGCGAGCACGCCGGGCGGACATTTCACAATTCTCGCGCTGGATCACAGTGACGCCTTGCGCCGCGCCATGCGCCCCGATGCGCCTGCGTCGGTGACTTCGGATGAACTCACGGCGTTTAAGACGCAGGTTGTCGGCGCGCTTGCGCCTCACACGTCCGGTGTCCTGCTCGACCCGATCTATGGCGCCGCGCAAGCCGTCTGCGGGGGGCAGGTGCGCGGCGTTGGGCTGCTGGTCGAGCTTGAGAAAGCCGATTACCAGCTTCAGACGATGCCGCTGGCGTGTGAAGTGCTGCCGGGCTGGAGCGTGTCCAAGATCAAACGCATGGGCGCGGACGGAGTCAAGCTGTTTTATTACTACGACCCGGAGTCGGTGACGCTGTGCGCCGCGCAGAATACGCTCGTTCAGTCGGTCGGCGCGGCGTGCGCTGCCGACGACATTCCCTTTTATGCCGAGCCGATCCTGACAGGGGTGGACGGGCAGGCAAGCGACAACGACTCGTTCACGACCCGGCTGATCGTCGCGGCGCAGCGGGCGGCGGACTCTGGCGCGGACATTCTGAAGCTGGAATTTCCACTGCCGCTGTCGGCTCAGGCGGACGATGAACGATGTCGTGAGGCGTGTCTGCGCCTGACGGAATCGTTGGACGTTCCGTGGGTGCTGTTGAGTGCTGGCGTGTCGTTCGAGGCGTTCTGCCGACAGGTGGCGATTGCCTGCGCCGCCGGAGCGTCCGGTTACATCGCCGGGCGAGCGGTCTGGGGCGAAGCGGCGGCGATCCGTGACCGCTCCCAGCGGCAAGCGTGGCTGGAGACGGTTGGACAGGACAGGCTGCGGCGGCTGGCGCAGATCGCGGCGCGGGGACGCCCGTGGACGGACGTGATCGCTTGCGAGCCGATCACGACGAGTTGGTATCAGACGTATGCGGAGGGGACACAGGCATGAGTCCGGTTCCGGTGGTCGTCGGCGTGGGCGTGACCGGGTTTGCTGCCGACCGCTTCGATGGCACTATCCGCGACCTCGTGACCGAGGCGGTGCTCGCCTGCCTTGCGGACGCCGAGGTGACCGATATTCGCGCGATTCAGCACGGCTTGGCGAGTTACGAGAGCGATCATTTCAACCGCCAGATGACGCTGGCGGCGATCCTGCACGATCACATCGGCATGACGCCGCTGCCGACGGTGCGCGTGGAAGGCGGCGGCGCGACCGGGGCGCTGGCGCTGCGAACGGCGTGGGCATATCTCCAGAGCGGGCTGTGCGAGTCCATCCTCGTGTATGGCGGGGAAATGAACGGGCGCAGCGTGTCGTCGCAGACCGCCAATCAACTCTTTGCCCTCTCGGCGGACTTCGACTGGGAAATGATGATCGGCGGCACGTACACGGGCTTCTACGCCGCCATGATCCGCGCGCACATGCGCCAGTATGGCACGACCGAAGCGCAGTTCGCGCACGTCGCCGTTCGCAACCGGGGCAACGCGCGCTTCAACCCCATCGCGCAGAAGCCGATGGACATTACCATCGCGGACGTGCTGTCCTCGCAGCCCATCGCGGAGCCGTATAAGCTGTTGGATTGCAGCCTCTTGAGCGACGGCGCGGCGGCGGTGCTGCTGGCAACCGAGGACTGGGCGCGGACCCACAGTCCGAAATTTAATCAACGTCCTCCGGTGCATTTCGTCGCGACGGGCTGCGGCACGGACACGATGCGCCTGGGGGATCGCTACCCGCACATCACCAACTTCCGCGCCAAGCGAGCGGCAGCCGAACGCGCCTATGCGATGGCGGGCATCACCGACCCGCTCGACCAGATTGATGTTGCCGAACTCTACGACAGCTACAGCGGTGTGGAAATTCAGGCGGTCGAAGACCTCGGATTCGTCGCCTATGGCGAGGGGGGTTCTCGCGTTGCGGAAGGCATGTTCGATCTGGACGGGGCGCTGCCTGTGAACACAAGCGGCGGGCTGCTGGGGCGCGGCGCGCCGGTGGGCGCGACCGGAATCGTGCAGGCGATTGAGATCGCGCAGCAGTTGTGGGGCGAAGTGGACAGCCGCCGCCAGGTCAGGGGCGCGCGGCGCGGGCTGACGGACACTCACGCGGGCATCGGTACCATCGCGGTCGTCAACATTTTCGAGCGGCGGGACTGATGGCGGTCGTCACTAGCAAGAAGGATCGTCAAATCGTTCAGCCGCCAACAAATGGCGTCCCTGATCCGTGGGCAGACTTCCGGCTGGTCGAGCGGCTGACGCTGGAACTCCCCGATGAGCTGGCTCGGCGGGCGCGGCGGCTGGCCGCGGCCGCGCGTGAGTTGGGCACGTCGTCGAAGGTCGACACCGTCAACGAGGCGCTGCGGTACGTGGCTGAGCGACGTCGTCGTGCCGCAGCGTTCGACGACCCACTGGTGTGGGGCAGTCCCGATCTGGCCAAGCCGGCGGTTCGGGCCGAGGCCCGTCGTTGATCCCTGCGGGACTGTTCCTGGTCGACACGAGTGCCCTCGCACGCGTCGCGCATGCACCGGTCGCGGAGCGGCTCCGTGACCTCGGCGTGCAGGGCCTGCTGGCCTCCTGCCCGAC
>CALMDI010000129.1 GCA_937864975.1 uncultured Chloroflexota bacterium
GTTCGTCGCCCGGCGCTTCGGACGCGGACACGACAATATCCGGCGTAATGCCTTGCTGGTGAATGACATAGCGTTCGGGCGTGAGGAAGCGCGAGATTGTCAGGCGCAGTCCGCCGCCGTTGGCGAGCGGCGCCATCGTCTGAACGGTTCCCTTGCCGAAAGTTTGCTCGCCGACAATCGTCGCGATTCCATAGTCGCGCAGCGCGCCCGCCAGCGCCTCGGACGCGCTCTGCGTTCGTCCGTTGACGAGCACGACCATCGGCACGTCGAGGTCGCGGTAGCTGCCTTCCGCCTCAAACAGGCGTTCATCCTCGCCAAAATCCTGTATGACGACCGTGCCCTCTTCGATAAACGCCCCGGCAATTTCGAGGGTCGGGCGAAGCTGCCCGCCCGCGTTGTCGCGCAGGTCGAGTACCAAGCCGTCGATGTCGTCCGCGATCAGGTTGTCCAGCGCTGCCTGAACTTCGGTTGGCGCGTTCGGGCTGAACTGTTCCAGCCGGATATAGCCAATCTGGTCGTCCAGCAGGCGGACTTCGGTCTGGGGCACGATAATGCGCGCGCGGGTAATCGTGAACGCGATCTCCTCGTCGCCGCGCCGTACCGTTAGCTCGACCACGCTGCCTTCCTCGCCCCGCGCGCGCGCCACGATGTCCGCCTGTGCCATGCCGGTCACGTCTTGTCCGTCGACCGCAAGAAACACGTCGCCCGGCTGAACGCCGGCGGTCTCGGCAGGCGACCCCGGCTGGACTTCGACAATTCGGAGTTCGCCGGTGTCGGGATTGGTATTCACGACCACGCCGATGCCGACTGTTTCAGACGCCACACGCATGTTAAAGCTGTCAAGGCGCACCGGCTCAAGATAAACGGAGTAGGTGTCTCCCAGAACACCGACCATGCCGTGCAGCGCGCCGTTAATCAAGTCTTCCGTGCTGACGCTGTCCCCCTCAGGATCGAAATACGAGTTCATAATGTTCGTATACGCCTGCCAGATCGGCTCCAGAAGAATTTGCCCTTCCGGCGGAATGCGGCTTTCTTCCTGCGCGAAGGTCACGCCGTGCTGGCTGCCGATCATCGTTCCGGCAGCAAAACCGAGTGCGACCATGCCCGTGGTCACGACGTAGCGAAAGGGCAGTCGCAAACCCATATCAAGCTTCATTCAATGCGCTCCCACCTAACAACCGTTGCCTGCTATTGTAACGCCGCAACACAGGGGTAAGGCAGGGGCAAGTTCAGTCAGAATGACGACCAGACGCTTCGGAGTATTTTATGACGGGAGGATTCAGCGCAGCCCTTCAGTCCCCGGCGTTTTCTGCCCGCGCAGGATTGATCCACTCGACCACAGGCGCGGGAAGGTCGTCCATACTGCACTGGTTTTTCTCGCGACGGTAGGTGTTGAGACCGTCCTCCGTTCGCGCTTCCGCCCAGCGGATGAGCGTGTCCCGGTCGCCGACGTAATCCATGCGCGGCACCGAGTAGCCGCACGAGGTTTGAACCTGGTCGATATCGGCGACGATAATCTGGCGCGTGCCGGTGTAAAGCGTAAACAGCGGGGAAAGCGCGTCCCATTCCGGCGTGCCAGGCAGGACGGTGCGCCCGTGTCCATACAGCCGGAGGATATTCGGCGCTCCTTCGAAAGCACAGAACATGAACGTTATTCTTCCGTTTTCGTTGACGTGCGCCGACGTTTCGTTCCCGCTGCCCGTCATGTCCAGATAGGCGACGCGATTGGGCGAAAGCACGCGGAAGGCGTCGAGTCCTTTGGGCGAGAGATTAACGTGTCCATCACCGCTCAAGGGCGCAGTGGCGACAAAGAAGACGTGCTGCTTCGCGATGAACGCGGCGAGTTTCGCGCTGATGTGATCGAAGAACTTTGCCATGACGTTTCTCGTGAATGGATAGCCATCCACAGAAGTGTAACTCAAAGAACAGATTTAACGCAGGCAATAGAATGGGGGCGTGTCTAGAGAAGTGGGTGGTCTTCGTAGGGGCGCACCTGTGTGTGCGCCCGTTGTTCCTAATCTTCTCTGCGTACAGTGTTACGCTTATTTCCCCGAACCGAGCGTTAAACCCTGAATGAAGTAGCGTTGGAGGAACGCGAAGACGAGGATGGTCGGCACGATGGCGATGAGCGATCCGGCGGTGATGACGGGCCAGTTCGTCGTAAACTGCCCTTGCAGGCTTGCCAGTCCCGCCGTCACGGGTTTCAGCGCGTCATTTTGAATCAGGATGATCGCCCACAGGTAGTCGTTGAAAATCCACGTGAATTCCAGCGTCGCCAGCGCCGCGATGGACGGCAGCGTCATGGGCAGCATGATCTGCCAGTAGATGCGGAACTCGCTGCACCCGTCCACGCGCGCCGCGTCGAGAATGTCACCCGGCACGGTACGCATGAAGTTTCGCAGGACGAAGGTGCAGAAGCCCATCTGAAACGCGGTGTGAATGAGGATGAGCGACCAGTGCGTGTTGTAAATGCCGAGCGAATTCGACAGGCGGAACACGGGCAGCAGCAAAATCTGGAACGGCAGCATCGTCCCCGCGACAAACATGAAATAGAGAACGGTGTTGCCGCGGAAACGGTAGCGCGCCAGCGCGAACGCCGCCAGCGTAGACAGGAACAGCGTGCCGATCAGCGAGGGCAGTGTAATGATGAAGCTGTTGCCCAGGTAACGCGAAACGCGCCCGCGCTCCCAGGCTTCGACGAAATTCTCCAGCGTGAGCGCCTTCGGGATTGTCCAGAAGCCGCTGAGCGAGATTTCGTCCTGCGTGCGAACCGACGTGAGCAGCGCGCTGAAGAACGGCAGCAGCCAGATGACCGTCATCACGAGCAGGAGCAGGAAGATCAGCTCGCGCTTCCAGCGTTTCAGCCACAGTCTCGATTCGACTCCGGGTTCAGCCAGGACAATCGGCGCGGCGTCGCTTCGCATCGTGTTCGCCATCGTGACCTCCTAGTATTCCAGCTCGGTTTTCACGGTGCGGTACAGGTAGGGCACGATGATGACCAGCGATAACCCGAACAGGACGACGGCAATCGACGCGCCATAGCCCATCTGATAATTATTGAACGCCTCGATATACATAAAGTATGCCAGCACGTTTGTCGCGCCGCCCGCCGGACCGCCGCGCGTC
>CALMDI010000130.1 GCA_937864975.1 uncultured Chloroflexota bacterium
ACCCAGTTTTTCGATGCCGACATCGTTCAGATTGTCGAAGACATGGCAGACCGCGGCTTGCGCGTTGTGTGCGCCGGGCTGGATACGGATTTTCGCGGCGAGCCGTTTGGCTTGATGCCGCAGCTCATGTGCCGCGCCGAAGAAGTCACCAAGCTGCACGCGATTTGCGTCGTCTGCGGCGAGCAGGCGTCGCGCACCCAGCGGCTGGTCAACGGCAAGCCCGCAGCCTTTCACGACCCCATCATCCTCGTCGGGGCGCAGGAAGCCTACGAAGCCCGCTGCCGCCTCCACCACGAAGTCCCGATGTGATCACCGTTTGAGCCGTAAACATATTCAGGACGCAACGACAAAAACGGTGATTTCCTGAAATTACAAAATTACAGAGGGAATTCATAGGGGCGACCGAGCTCGTCGCCCCTCTTTCTTGGCGCTCTCGGCGTCCTGGCGGTTCAACCTTCCTCATTGAGTTCTCTAGGGTTCAAGTTTCCTTTTAAGCGCGAGGGGGGTGTAGCTTTTTAAAACCATCGGGGTTAGAATTACTTAGCGTGGCAAACTAAATAAGCCGCGGCGATCGGTTGAACAAGGAGATCAAGCAATGGGTGTTGCAAGCGCCAGTTTGTCGTCTCAGGCAGCGGTCGCGCAGCCGAAACGAGAGTTCTGGCTTCGCAGCCGTCGATGGGACATGTTGTTCATTACGCTCAGCGTGATCCTCGTCCCACTCCCGTATGTCTTTTATTTGCTCGGTGTGCGGCTTGGCATGGATGAAGACGTCAGCCGCAACCTGGTCAACGGGTTTGTCGCCGTCGCCGTCGGCGGTCCGCACATGATGTCCACCATGCTGCGTACCGGGCTGGACAACGACTTCAAGCAGCGCTATCCGATGCTCATCCGGTCGTCGATCATCATTCCCATCGTCGTCGTTTCGCTCGCATTCCTGAATCTGGAACTGCTGCTGACGATTTTCTTCTTCTGGGCATCCCTGCACGTGCTGCATCAGGTCACGTACATCGTCGAGCTATACAATCACAAAGAGCATCACTATATCCGCACGGGCAGCGCCGTCAGCCCGATTGCGCGCGCGATTGATTACGCTGTCATTCTGACCTGCCTGTTCCCTATCGCGGCGCTCAAGATCAGTCAGGGCAGCTTCGTGGTCGGCGTGATTCTCCTGATCGCCACCTCGTTCCGGCCGGAGTACGCGGCCGTCACCGGGCCGGTGTACGCCGCCATGCAGGGCATCGTGACCGTGGCGGACCGGCCCGATGGTCCCGGTGCGCGCTTCGTTTTCGAGTC
>CALMDI010000131.1 GCA_937864975.1 uncultured Chloroflexota bacterium
GAAGCGCGGCGTATTCCCTACGACGACGGCGCCGCGCGCGACGTTTATCACCAGCTCCTGCTCGACTACCTGAGGGCGGAAGGGTACGACGAGCCGATTCTCTGGCTCTCGACGCCGGAAGCCGCGGAATTTGCGACCGCGATTGGTCACAAGCTGCTCGTGTACGAAGCCGGTTCTCATACCGCGACCGACGGCGCGCGCGCCACAGAGCTTCAGGCATCGGAGCGGATGCTCCTCAATCAGGCGCATATCGTCATCCGTCGGCGCGGCAAATCGAATGCATCGACGGATGGAACTTCCGTCGTCTAGGACGGCAGTTCACTGACGAACCAACGCGAACGGGAGCCAATCGGTCTCCCGTTTTATGTTATAGTTGGGGAGCCTTTCGCAATAAATTCAGTTATAAGCGGCGTTCCCATCCGGGGATGGCGCTCATCAGCAAGGAACCCGCGTGAAGGATCGGTATTACGACACGTTCGCCGGGCTGCTCGGCGATATTGATCAGAGCTTGCGACAGTTTATCCAGCAGATGCCACGCACCACACCGCTGTTCTGGGAGATGGTGGAGCATCACTTCGGCTGGCTGGACGACAGCAGCGCGCGTGACAGGGGCGGAATCAACCTGAGTGGCAAACGCATTCGCCCGCTGCTGGTCGTGCTGGTCGCGCGCGCGCTGACCGGACGCCACGACCACGCGCTGCCCGCCGCAACTGCTGTCGAGATCATTCACAACTTCACGCTTGTCCACGACGACGTGATGGACAAATCGGAGGAGCGGCGTCACCGCGAGACTCTGTGGTCGAAATGGGGCGCGGCGCAGGCAATCAACGCCGGGGATGGCTTGTACGCGCTCGGCATGTCGGCGCTGCTGGGCTTGCAGGGCGCGGGTGAAATGGCGCCCTCGAAGGTGCTGGACGCCATGCGCTTTCTGCTGGATGCGTGCCTTGCCACGGTCGAAGGGCAGATGCTGGACGTGAGCTTTGAACAGCAAATCGACGTGACGCCTGACACGTATCTCACCATGATTTCGGGCAAGTCCGCCGCGCTCATCGAGTGCTCGACGCGCATGGGCGCGCTGCTGAGCACGGACGATCCCACGGTGATCGAGGCTTACGGGCGCTTCGGACGCAGTCTCGGCATCGCCTTCCAGATCTGGGACGATTATTTGGGCATCTGGGGACGTGCCGAAGCGATGGGCAAATCCGCGACGAGCGACATTGAAACTAAGAAGAAAAGCTATCCGGTGCTGGTCGCGTTTCAGCAGGCGGACGCTGTCACGCGCGCGAATCTGCTGTCGATTTATCATAAGGAATTATTGGATGCGCGCGACGTTAGCTGCGTGCTGGATATTTTGCGGGCGGTTCGTGCCGAGGAGCAAACGCGCGATCTGATCGACGTGCATTTTCGCGCCGCGCTCGCCGCGCTGGACGCGGTTGGCGTCGACAACGACGATCAGCGGCACCTGCGCGAGCTTGCCTCGTTCC
Organism: uncultured Chloroflexota bacterium; assembly: GCA_937864975.1. GTDB lineage: Bacteria > Chloroflexota > Anaerolineae > Aggregatilineales > Phototrophicaceae > ZC4RG36. The sequence continues at coordinate 1,485 of CALMDI010000131.1, forward strand.
TGATCGAACGAGCCTATTGAGTACTGAGGTTTGAGGGTTGAGGTTTGAGTAAAAGACTAAGCACGGACTGTTTGTAATTTGGAACGTTCAAGCTTCAGGATACGGCTGTGGTGTCGCCTGCCATCATCAAGCCGAGCGTCTCGATATCCGCTTCCTCACGATTGAGGATGCCCACGATCTGCCCCTCGTAAATCACCGCGATACGATCCGAAAGTGCGAGAATTTCGTCAAGGTCTTCGGAAATCAGGACGATGGCGACCCCTTCACTGCGCTGTTGAATCAGCACGCTGTGGATGTATTCCGTCGCGCTGATGTCGACGCCGCGCGTGGGCTGCGCCGCGATGAGAACCGAGGGACTGCGTGACAGCTCCCGCGCCAGAATCAGCTTCTGGATATTGCCGCCAGAAAGATTTTTGGCGGGCGTTTTCGCGCTCGGCGTTTTGATGTTGAAGCGCCGGATGAGATCATTTGAATAGCGCGCGATGGCGCCAAAATTGAAGAACGGTCCGCGCGAGAACGGTTCGCGCCCGTGCGTCTGCAAAATGGCGTTTTCCGCGACGGAGAACGCGCCGATGATGCCGTGGCGATGGCGCTCTTCGGGGATGAATGCCAGTCCTGCTTCCAATCGCGCCGCCACCGGCGCATGGAGAATCGATTTGCCGCCGAGCGCTACGTCGCCGCTGGTGGCATGACGCAGCCCGGTGATGACTTCGGCAAGCTCGCGCTGCCCGTTGCCCGACACCCCCGCGATGCCAACAATTTCACCCGCGCGCACGTCGAGCGACACGTCGCGCAGGCAGAGCAACCCCTGATCGTTGTCGGCGCTCAGGCTGCGAACGGACAGGCGCACCTCGCCCGCGCTGAGCGGCGGCTTGGTCGGCTGGAACACGACGTCGCGCCCGACCATCATACGCGCCAGCTTGCGGCGATCCACCGTATCGTCGTTCGGGATGGTATCGATCACGCGCCCGTCGCGCATGACGGTGATGCGGTCGCTCAGATCGCGCACTTCGTGAAGCTTGTGCGAAATGAAAATCAGGGCGTGTCCCTGCTCGCGCATCTGCTTGAGTGTATCCGACAATTCCTCGACTTCCTGCGGCGTCAGAACGGCGGTCGGCTCGTCCAGAATGATGAGCGCGCCGCCGCGATAGAGCGCCTTGATGATCTCGACCCGCTGCTGCTCGCCGACGGAAAGCTGCCAGATGTAGGCATCGGGATTGATCTTCAGCCCGTAGATTTCGGAGATTTCCAGCAGGCGCTTGCGAACGCCGCGCAGGTCGAGCGTGACGCCGTTGGTGTTCATGCCGAGCGCGACATTTTCGGTCACAGTCAGCGTTTGCACGAGCATGAAATGCTGGTGAATCATGCCAATGCCCGCCGCCAGCGAAGCGGCGGGGGAATGGAAGGTGACTTCGCGCCCGTCCAGCACAATTTGCCCCTCGTCCGGTCTGTGCAGCCCGTAGAGAATTTTCATCAGCGTGCTTTTGCCCGCGCCGTTCTCGCCCAGCAGCGCGTGAATCTCGCCCGCCTCGACGTCGAAGGTGACGTGATCGTTGGCAAGCACGCCGGGGAAGCGCTTGACGATCCCACGCATTTCGGCGCGGTCAATGCGCGTGTGACCGGAAGGGAGAATAGTTGAAGGTGACATTCCTAGTGTGATTCTCTGGTTGCCCCCACCCCAAACCCCTCCCCCATAAAGAGGGAGGGGCTTCAGGAGGGCGATTTTGCCTATTAGGCTTCTGGTAGCTCCTGCTGCACGACGATCTCGCCGGACTGGATGCCAGCGATTGCCGCATTCGCCGCGTCGATGATTTCCTGCGGGACTTCCACGCCGCCGTAGACGATCTCCAAGCCGCCGTTGTTCAGCGTCAGGTTGAAGGCTTCGCCGCCGAGGGTTCCCTTGAGGACATTCTCGATCATGCTGCCCACGACGGGCGTCCAGTTGTAGACCTGCGACGCGACGACGGTTTCGGGCCAGTTGCCGCTCTGGTCACTCTGCGTGCCGAACCAGTAGCCGCCGACCGCCTGAACCGCGTCAATCGCGCCCGGTACCTGCTGCGCCGAGCCGGTCAGCACGTCCGCGCCTGCCGAAATCTGCGTGTTCGCGGTTTCCGCCGCCAGCGCCGTGTCGCCAAACGAACCCGTGTAGGCAAGGAGAATATTCGCGTCGGGGTTCGTGGCGAGAACGCCTTGCTGGAAGCCATTGATATACAGCAGGGCGTCGCCCGCCGGAACGGGTCCGACGATGCCAATCGTGCCCGCTTCGGAGAGCATTGCCGCCATCACGCCGTTGACGTAGCCGCCCTGTTCCGCGCCGGCTTCGTAGGCATAAATATTGGTCAAGCCCTGATCAACGCCGGTATCGGTCGCCGTGCCCCACGCGAACGCAGTTTCAGGGTAGTCGGGCGCGAGTTCAAAGAGCGACGTGCCATACTGCGTGCCGTGCGCGATGACCAGATCGTAGCCATCTTCCGCGTAGCCGCGCAGCGCTTCCGCCGCCGCCGTCACGTCAAACATGCCTTCCGTGTAGGCGATCTCGACGGCGTCTTCGCCGCCAAGCTGCTGCTGAATCTCCACAAGCGCGTCATAGCCCGCCTGGCTCCACGCGAGGTCAGTGGTCGCGCTCGGCATAACGATGGCAATGCGGAAGGGTTCTTCGGGCAGGACTGCCAGCGGATAGACGACGCCGGAACGAATATCCGCTTCCGCCTGCCTGCCTGCTTCCCACACTTCGGCGGGGACGCCTTCGAGGGCTTCGTTATAGACCATCGTGACGCCGTCTTCGAGATTTAGCTCGTAGGCGGTGCCGCCGTTCACGCCGCTGGCGCGCTTGGCAATGATGTCCTCGATCACGCCGCTGAAGTCGTATGCCATCGAAGCAACCACCGTTTCGGGCCAGTTCGGCGCCTGATCGACGTCGGTGCTGAACCAGTAGCCGCCTGCGGCTTCGATGGCGTCAATCGCGCCGGGCACCTGCTGCGCCGAGCCGGTCAGCACGTCCGCGCCCGCCGCGATCTGCGTGTTTGCGGTTTCGGCTGCCAGCGCCGTATCGCCAAATGAGCCGGTGTAGGCGACCAGGACTTCGGCGGCTGGATTGCAGGCGTTCACGCCCTGCTCGAAGCCGTTGTTGTACAGAATGGCATCGCCCGCGGGCACCGGACCAACCACGCCGATGACGCCGCTTTCGGTGAGCAAGCCCGCCATGCAGCCATTGATGTAGCCTCCCTGCTGGGCGCGCACGTCATAGGCGAACACGTTGGTCAAGCCCGCGTCCATACCCGCATCGCTCGACGTGCCCCATGCGAACGAGGTGTCGGGGAATTCGGATGCCAGCTCGAACAACGACGACCCATACTGCGTGCCGTGAGCGATGACGATGTTGTAACCTTCTTCGGCGTAGCCGCGCATTGCATCGGCAGCGGCGGTCACGTCCCACGTATTCTCGCTGACGGCGATTTCAACCGCCTCTTCGCCGCCCATTTCGGTCTGCACGGCGACCGCCGCGTCGTACAGCGCCTGGCTCCACGACAGATCGGTCGTGCTGCTGGGCAGGATAATGGCGACACGTACGGGTCCGTCCTGCGCGCTGGAGAGTCCGGCAACGCAAAGGCTGAGTAACAAGATCAGGATAAGGGCAAGGAATTTTCGACTCATGGCTGCCTCCGGTGACTAAATGCGATTAACGTCACAGCCTCGCGCTCATCGCACAAGGCATTGTGTCCGAGCCTAATTTTCGCCGCGCATGAACGGCTTGGTCAGTGCGGCAGGTTCGAGCCGCTTGCGCTGGCGCGCGAACACCAGCACGGCAATCGTCAGAATGTAGGGCGCCATAATCAGCAGGTTCGGCGGGATCGACTGTCCCACGATTTGCACGTCCAGAATCTGCGCCCAGATTTGCAGGTTATTGGCGATGGCAAACAGCAGCGCGCCCGCCATCACGCGCCACGGCGACCAGCCGCCGAAATACACCAGCGCCACGGCAATAAAGCCGCGTCCCGCCGTCATGTTTTCCTGAAAAATCGGCGTCACGGCAATGGAGAGGGACGCGCCCGCGATACCCGCCAGAACACCGCCCAGAATGACGGTCGAGTAGCGCACGCGGTCGACGTTGACGCCCATCGCATCTGCTGCGGCGGGGTTCTGCCCGACCGCGCGGATCTGCAAGCCCCAGGTGGTGCGGTTGAGAATCCATACCGAAATGGGGACGAGCGCGAAGGCGACGTAGACCAGCACATTCTGCTGAAAGAATATCTTGCCGATGACCGGCAGGTCGCTGAGGATGGGAATGGTGACTGCCTGAAAACCCTCCCCCTGCGCGGTGATGACGCCGCCCGCCAGCGACTTGAACAGCAGGCTCGACAAGCCGAGTCCGAACAGGGTGAAGCCGATGCCGCTGATACCTTGCTCGGCTTTGAAGGTGACGGAGACGACTGCCATCGCCAAGCCCATCAAACCGCCGACGAGCATGGCAACCAGCAGCCCGACCATCGGCTCCTGACCCAGCCCTTTGCTGGAAATGACATAGATGCCGGAGAACGCACCCATCAGCATGATGCCTTCGACGCCGAGGTTGAGCACGCCGGAGCGCTGCGCGAACACCTCGCCAAGCGCGGCGAACAGATACGGCGTCGAGTAGAGAAACATCAACGCCAGCGCTTCGACCAGAATTTGATCGAGCGTCATGCTGCTGCCGGTCACGCGCTCACCTCCTGATGCGACGCCGACGCGGGTACGCCGGGCAGCACCGGAGCGGAAGGCAGAGCGCGCGCCTGCCGCCGTGCCGTCCAGCGCCGCACGAGCAGCTCGCTGCTGACGACGAAGATCACGACCAGGCCTTGCAGGGCGATGACGGTCGCGGAGGGCACCTGAATCGTGCGCTGCATTTTCTCCGCGCCGACCAGCAGCGCGCCAAACAGAAATGCCGACGGGATTGCGCCGAGCGGGTGCAGCCGTCCGAACAGCGCGACGACGATCCCGGAAAAGCCATAGCCGACGGCGAAGCCTTCGACCATGCGATGCGTAACGCCCGTGACCTCTACCGAGCCTGCCAGTCCCGCCAGCCCGCCGCTTAAAATCAGCGCGAGAGTCAGATAGCGCGGCACGGAGATGCCCGCGTAACGGGCGGCGTCCTTGCTCAAGCCCACGGCGCGGATTCGGTAGCCGAGTGTCGTGCGCCAGAGCAGAACGTAAATGACGATGGCGGCTGCCAGACCGATGAACAAGCCGAGGTGAAGCTGCGACGGCGGCGCCAGCCGCGGCAGCCATGACGATTCGGGAAGCTGGGCGGACTGTGAAATGCGCGTTCCCTGCCGGATTTGCTCCGGGTCGATCATCGGACCGCTGAGCAAAAACAGCAGCAGTTGAATTGCGATCTGATTCATCATGACGGTGGTCAGAATTTCGTTGACGTCGAAGCGGGCTTTCAGGATGCCCGGAATCGCGCCCCACGCCGCACCCCCCAGGAAGCCGACGAGGAGGGTGAGGATGGCGATCCACGGCGCGGGAATGGTCGGTCCCGCCGCCAGCGAGAAGGCGGTCGCGGAGACCGCGCCGACGAAAAGCTGACCTTCCGCGCCGATATTGATGACGCCGCCGCGAAAGGCGATGCAGATGCCAATCGCGATCAGCAGCAGCGGCGTTGCCCGCGTCAGCGTGCGAAAGAGCGCCGCCTGATCGCCAAACGCGCCGTCGAGCATCACGCTGTAGGCTTCAATCGGGTTCGCGCCGAGCGCCAGCAGCAGCAGCGCGCCGACCGCCAGCGCCAGCAGCACCGCCACGAGGGGTACAATCCACACCACAAGGTCGGCTGCCGACAACCGCGCGCGCTGCCCGAACAATCGTCTCGTCATCATCTGGCTTAAATTCGTCCTGAAGGCTCAAATGTACCCGATTTTAGTTCAGGTAATCTGGTGAATTATAACGAAAAGCAGGGGTCAATGCTCGACAACCTGACCAACGTTTCTGGCGCGCGCTCACGGTGTAAGCGAACATCGTCGGGTGCTTCTTGTTCCGTTCTTACAATGAGCTAGCGCAGGACTGGGTAACAATGTGTCAGGCATTCGCTTCGGCAATCGCGTAACCTCTGCGAAAATCGCGCTTTCAGGTTCGTGTGCTGCGCGGATGACCCGTATTCGAGCGATGGCGTTTGGGATACGCGCGGAGGCGTTATACTAGAGACAACCGTCGATGGAAGCCGGAACACTCGATGCACCTCTGGGAAACCTATCACACGCCGAACACGGTCGAAGATGCGATCAGCCTGCTCACCTCCTACGCGGGCGGCGCGCGCATCATCGCGGGGGGCACGGATTTATTGATCGACCTCCAATATGGCGAGCCAACGCATCGCCGCCAACCGCTCGGCGCGCTGATCGATGTCACGCGCATTTCGGAGATGACGCGCATCGAAGCGCGGGATGGCTGGCTCGTCGTCGGCGCGGCGGTCACGCATACGGCGGTTGTACAATCGGCGCTGCTCGAACAGGCGGCGACGTGTCTGGTCGAAAGCTGCGGGGTGGTCGGCGGACCGCAGGTGCGGAATGTCGGCACGCTCGGCGGCAACGTCGCCCACGCGCTCCCGGCGGGCGATGGCACGACGTCGCTGGTCGCGCTCGACGCGCAGGCGGACGTGGCACGAGGCGATGGTCGCCGCGAATGGCTGCCGATGACCGCGCTCTTTCGCGGTCCGGGCATCTCGGCAGTCGATTCAAAACGCGACGTGCTGGTCGCGTTCCGCTTCAAGCCGCGTGCCGAGCGCGAAGGCAGCGCTTTCAAGCGCATCATGCGACCGCAGGGAGTCGCACTGCCAATTTTGGGCTGCGCGGTCTGGGTGCGCCTGGACGACAGGCACGAGTATTACGAAGATGCGCGTATCTGCATGGGTCCGGTCGGTCCGGTGCCCGTGCGGGCGACGACGGTGGAGCAGGCGCTGATCGGGCAGCGCGTTGGGGAGGGTACACTCGCCCGTGCGGTTGCCGTCGCCTACGAGACAATTGAACCCAGAACAAGTAAATATCGCGCGACCGCCGAATATCGCTCATATATGGTCGAAACGCTGCTGCGGCGGGCGCTTCCGCTGGCGGTGGAGCGAGCGCGCACCGGGGTTGCCCACGCGGAAGGGGTCGGACTGGGGTGAAAGTCGTGAGGGTTGAAGCTTGAGCATTGAGTTAAAGGCAGGCAAGGCGCGAGGTTGTGAGCGATGGTAGACCGACCCGAAATTAACGAAACCGGACCGATTCAGGTCTACGCCGAGGAGGAAAATATCACCTTCGAGGAATTCCTCGTCAAATATGCGGGTGTCCACGCGGAATGGATCGGCGGCAAGGTCGAGGTCATTGTGACAAATAACTCCAGACACAGCTTTGTCTTAACCCTGTTGACCCTTATCTTAGGGAATTATCTTTCCTTTAAGCGAATTGCCATGCTGCTTCTCGCCGGTGTTCCCATGCGAATCGGCGGTCAGGCGCGGGGGCGCGAGCCAGATTTGCTGATCGTGCTGGACGACCATAAAGACCGTATTTTGCCGACGTATCTGAACGGACCCGCCGATATTGCCGTCGAAGTCGTCTCGCCTGAAAGCGTCGACCGGGATTATTCAATTAAACTCGCTGAGTACGAACAGGCAGGCGTCCCGGAATACTGGATTTTCGATCCCGCACGCGAGATCGCGGATGTTTACAGGCTGCACGAGGACGGGCATTATCGGCGCTTGAACAAGGATGCCGAGGGACGGCTTGTGTCGACGCTGCTGCCCGGTTTCGCGCTCGACCCTGCTATCCTCTGGCGCGATGAGCTTCCCGAAGGGGCGGCGCTGGTCGAAATGGTGCAGGCAATGGTGAAGTCGTGAGGCAAGCGAAGAGATGACCGAATTGAAGCTGACCATTAACGGGGTTGACCACACGCTGGACGTGCCGCAGTCGCGCACGCTGGCGGAGGTGCTGCGCTACGACCTTCACCTGACCGGGACCAAGATCGGCTGCTCGGAGGCGGAATGCGGCATCTGCACCGTTCACGTGGACGGCGTGCCCGTGAACTCGTGTATTTTCCCGGCGTTCAAGGCGCAGGGCGCGGCGGTCTTGACGATTGAGGGACTCGCGGAAGGCGACACGCTCCATCCGTTGCAGGCAGCGTTTGTCGAACACGCGGCGGTTCAGTGCGGTTTCTGCACGCCGGGTCTCATCATGACCTCGGCGGCGCTGCTGCGAAGCAACCCAAATCCGACCGATCAGGATATTAAGATCGCGCTCAAAGATACGTACTGCCGCTGCACGGGGTACACCAGCGTCCTGCAAGCAGTCAAGTCGGCGGGCAGGGTGCTGCGCGGCGAGGAAAAGCTGGCGGTCAACGAGCCGAGCGTTGACGAGCCGATGAACCATATCAGCCGCAGCGAGCCGGTGCAGGACGTCAATGACCGCGTCACGGGGCGCGCGAAGTATACCGACGATTTTATCTTCGACGGCATGTTGCACGCGCGCACGCTCCGCTCGCGCTATCCACACGCGCGCGTTCGCGGGATTAATGTCGAGAAGGCGAGAGCGCTGCCGGGCGTCCGCGCGGTGCTGACCGCCACGGACGTTCCGGGCGAGAATGTTCACGGACTGGTGCATCTGGACTGGCCCGTGCTGTGCGCGGTGGGCGACAAAGTGCGCTATATGGGCGACGCGGTCGCCATCGTCGCCGCCGACACGCCGCTTTTAGCTGATCAGGCGCTGGATTTGATCGACGTCGAGTACGAGCCACTGTCGGTGGTGGCAGACCCGGTCTACGCCAATACGCCCGATGCGCCGCTGGTGCATGAAGGGCGAGAGGGCGGCAATCTCCTCAAACACATTAAGGTCCGCCACGGCGATATTTCGGAAGGCTTTGCCGAAGCGGACGTGATTATCGAGCGCACGTACCACACGCCGACGACGGAACACGCCTTTCTGGAACCGGAATGCGCGATTGGCGTGCCGGCGGGGTACGATGCCGAGCACGAAAAGCTGACGATTTACGTCGGCTCGCAGATTCCGTATCAGGATCGTAATCAGATTGCACGCGCGCTGGCGATGCCGGACGAAGCGGTGCGCGTGCGCGGCGTGCTCATCGGCGGCGGCTTTGGGGGCAAGGAAGACATCGCGGGTCAAATTCACGTCGCCCTGCTGGCGCAGGTCACGGGGCGTCCGGTGAAGATGCTCTACACGCGGCAGGAGTCGCTGCTGTTTCATCCGAAGCGCCATGCGACCGTTATCTGTATCAAGACGGGCGCGAAGCACGACGGCAGGCTGACGGCGGTCGAAGCCGAGCTTTACGGCGACGGCGGCGCGTATGCCAGCCTGAGCGACAAGGTGATGACGCGCGCGACGACCCACGCGACCGGACCCTACAACGTGCCGCACGCGAAGATCGACTGCTACGCCATGTACACGAATAACCCGCCGTCCGGCGCATTTCGAGGATTTGGCGTCACACAGAGCGCGTTCGCGGTCGAATCGAACATGGATTTGCTGGCGGAAGCCTTAGCCATCGACGCGCTCGAACTGCGGCGGATGAACGCGCAGAAGGTCGGCGTCACGACCGCGACCGGGCAAAGGCTCGGCGAGAGCGTCGGCTTGCTGGAAACCATCGACAAGGTGGAAGCGGATATGCGCGCGGACGGCTTCCGCTGGGCGTGGCGCGAGGGCGACCTGGCTTACGGCTGGGGCGTCGCCTGCGCCTACAAAAATACCGGCTTGGGCGGCGGCGCGCCCGACCGTTCGGACGCCGAGGTCGAAGCCTTTGAGGATGGCTCGGTCGAAGTTCGCACGTCCTCCGCCGACATGGGGCAGGGCTTATACGCGGTGCTGGCGCAGACGGCTGCCGAGGAGCTTGGGCTGCCGTATGAAAAAGTGCGCGTTCTGCTCTCGGATACAGATCTGACGCCGAACGGCGGTCCGACCACTGCCAGCCGCCAGACATATATGAGCGGCAACGCCGTTCGGTTGGCGGCAGTCGATCTGCGGAACTCGCTCACACGGGTGGCGGCGGAAGAACTGGACTGCGCGCCGGAACGCCTGCGCTTTGAAGAAGGGCTGGTGCGCTTCAACGGGTCGAGTATTCCGTTCGCGAAAATCGTCACGGCGGCGAAGCAGCAGGGGCTGGCGACGCGAATGCTGCACGAATACTACGGACCGAAAACCCAACCGCTCGGCACGGGCGGCGTGATGCATTTTGCCTTTTCCTATGCGACGCAGGCGGCGCTGGTCTCCGTCGATCTGACGACGGGCGAGGTGAAGGTTCACAAGGTGCTGTCGGCAACCGACGTGGGGCGGGCGATTAACCCGATGCTGGTGCAGGGGCAAATCGAAGGCGGCATCGTCATGGCGATGGGCAACTGCCTGACCGAGAGTTTTATTGTGGAAAATGGCGTGCCCTGGTCGACGCTGCTGGCGCGCTACAAGATGCCGAGTATCAAGCACACGCCGGAGATTGTGAGCTATCTGGTCGAGCACCGCACGAGCGACGGACCCTACGGCGCGAAGGGTGTTGGCGAGCTTCCGTCGATCAATACCTCCCCGGCGATTACCAACGCGATTTATAACGCGATAGGCGTCCGCGTCTACAGCCTGCCGGTCGATCAGGACGCGCTCTACCGCGCGATGCGACACGGAGAGCGCGATGTTTATGCCGCGTGGCATGATGTGAAATAAGGCGAACCTTCTTAAGTTAATCCGTCGCGGCAGGTACCGCAGGTTGCCGCCTGCTCAGCCGCCGCG
>CALMDI010000132.1 GCA_937864975.1 uncultured Chloroflexota bacterium
GCCGAGCCCGACCCCGACGCTCAGGGCAAGCAGGCCTTCCTTTGCCGAGCCGACCAGCTGCCCGAGCGCCTCCTGCACACGCTCCGGCAGTACGACCTCCTCAGCGCCCGCCTGGGCGAGCGATACGGTCCTCTTCACGGCGGTTCCTCCTTGTCGATCTTCCGGATCACCCGCCACGCTCCCAAGCGGAGCGGACGGGAAGGAGGGACCGCCGACCTACGAAGTTCTACGAGCTACGGGACAACCTCTGGCCGCCAACTAGGTGCCGACGGTCGCGAGAAGCTCGAGGACGGGTTCGCGCACGACAGGTGCCGTGACCCAGACGAGCGGCCGCTCGGCCTCGAGGCGTCCGTCAAAGGCGAAGACGAGGCGGCTGGCGGCGAGGAGGAGTGGAAGTGCCAGGTGCAGCGGCTCGCTCGGGTCTAACTGCACGCCCTGGGTCTCGGCGTAGAACACGCGCGCGACCTTGCGCGCGAACAGGGTGATGCGCTGGTCAACGCCGACTGGCAGCCGTTCAAAGAGTACGCCGAGAAGCGCATGTTCGACTGGATTCGCGCCAGTCTGGGGCGCGTGCAGATTCATCACGACGTTTTTTTCAACGAGAACAGCCTTTACGAGAGCAGCGCGATCTGGGAAATTCTCGAAGCGCTGGACGAGCGCGGCTATGTCTATAAAGCGGCTGTGCCCGAAGACGCGACGCCGGAAGAACGCGACGAAGCAGGCGACAAGGGCGAAGCCGTCTGGTTCCGCAGCACCGCTCTTGGCGACCAGAAAGATCGCGTGCTGGTCAAAAGCTCCGGCGAGCCGACCTATACCCTGCCCGACATTGCCTATCACGTCAACAAGCTGGAGCGCGGCTTTGATCTGCTGGTGAACGTTTTAGGGGCGGATCATGGAACGCAGTACAAGGTCGTCCAGCACGGGCTGAAAGCGCTCGACTACGATCCCTCGAAGCTGCACGTCATCATTAACCAGATGGTGCGGGCGGTTCGCGATGGCAAAGAAGTCAAAATGAGCACGCGGCGCGGCATTTACGATACCCTTGATGACCTGATCGACCTGACCAGCCCGGATGTCGTGCGTTACATGCTGCTCAATCGAAGCCCAAACTCGCATCTCGACTTCGACCTCGACCTCGCGGTCAAGCAGTCGAACGACAATCCCGTTTATTACATTCAGAACGCCTACGTGCGCTGCGCCGGTATCTTCCGGGAAGCGGCGGCGCGCGGCGTGAGCGATGACGGCGCGGACGTGAGCCTGCTCGGCGAGGCGGAGCTTGCCTTCATCCGCAAGGCGCTGCGGTTGGGCGAGGAAATCGAGCTTGCGGCACGGAATTTCGAGCCGCATCGCATCGCCTTCTTCGCGCTCGATCTCGCGCGTACCTTTCACCCGGTTTACGACACGGTACGGGCGCTGCATGGCGACGTACCGCCCGAACTGGCAAAAGCACGCCTGCGCTTTTACCGCGCGGCGCAGATCGTTTTTAAACGCGTTCTGACGTTAATGGGCATGACAGCACCGGAAACGATGTAAACGCACAAGGGGGAGATGATGGGGCTGAAACCCGACCACTGGATTCGGCGCTGGGCGCACGAGTACCGGATGATCGAGCCGTTTGAAGAAAAACAGGTGCGCGACGGCGTCATCAGCTATGGCGTGTCGTCCTACGGCTATGACATGCGTGTTGCCGACGAGTTCAAGATTTTCACCAACGTGTATTCGACCGTGGTCGATCCCAAGAATTTCTCGCCGCAGTCGATGGTTGACTTCAAAGGCGACATTTGCATCGTGCCCCCCAACTCCTTCGCCCTTGCCCGCAGCGTCGAATACTTTCGCATTCCCCGTAACGTCCTCACCATCACTGTCGGAAAATCGACGTATGCACGTTGCGGAATCATCACAAATGTAACGCCGTTCGAACCGGGGTGGGAAGGCTACGTCACGCTCGAAATCAGCAACACGACGCCGTTGCCCGCGAAGATTTACGCGAATGAAGGCATCGCGCAGGTGGTGTTTTTCGAGGCAGATGAGGAGTGCGAAGTCTCGTACGCCGACCGCAAGGGCAAATATCAGGGACAAATCGGCGTCACGCCGCCTCGACTCTAGACGAGAGCGGTATTGATAAACCAGAAGGGTTAGACT
>CALMDI010000133.1 GCA_937864975.1 uncultured Chloroflexota bacterium
CGGCGTTGATGAAGTAGACATCGCCTACCCCCGCGAGGCACAGGTATACCGGCGAGACGAAGGACTTGGCAGAGATACCGCCAGGCAGCAAGCCATAGAGGTTGAGCGCCTGTACGACGCCGCGATTGATGACGTCGATGATGCCAATCTCGCCGGGGTTGGTGATATACACGCCGTTGAGGGCGATGACGTGGCAGTAAGTGTTGCCGGTCATCCCATTGCCAGCCACGTTGCCAACAGAACCCGACGCGAACATCGCGCCGTTGGTCTGCACGCCAAGCTCGGAGCAATCGAAGTTTAGCGCGGGCTGACCGGGCGGCGCAGCCACACCGTCGTCGCCATTATCCCCATCATCGTCCCCGTCGCCATCCCCATCGGGCGGTGGTGGGGCGGGTGGACCTTCAAGCTCGAAATCGAACAGGTCACCGTTGATACGGACAGCGTCGAAGTTACCGTCGAAATTGGGCCACGCACCCTCGCCGGAACCGGCGGACATGACGAAATTCGGGAAGTCATCCGTCGCTATCACCGCATCGGGGTATTGGACGGCATAGGCTGCCAACGTCGTCAGCGGCGGTCCGCCCGCGCTGTCCTGAAGCGACCACCAGCCGCCGATCAGCGCGTTCCACGTTTGCCACTCGCCCAGCACCACGCAGTTGGGGTCGGCGCATTGATCGGGCACAGCCCCGCTGTACCCCAATGTTGGGTATGTGCCGCTCTGGTAAACCGGCTCAAAGAAGAGAATGTCGTCGCCTTCGTCAAACTCCCAGTCGCCATCGCCGTCGCGGTCAATGTAAAAGTACATATACGTGGCTTGCCCGCCACTGCCAAACTGCGTGACGTAGGTCGAGTATCCCAGTTCGGTAAAGTCGCCCACACTCATCCCGTTGTAGGCGTCGGTAACGACTTCTGCCGCATCGCCGCCGTCCGTGCCCATTTTCTGACGGTAGCTGCCCGTGCCTTCCGGCGGCGTTTCAGGTCCATTGACGAACTCGCCGAACGTCCCCGACGTAGTAGTATTATCGCCGATGGTAGTATCCGTCGTGTCATCGTAATTGGCGATTTCCCAGATGTCGAGATCAGCCGGAAACACGACGACGGTCGCGGCGGCGACAACAGACGCCAGGACAAAGCACAAAAAGAGGATGCTGGCTGTCTTCAGTCCAGCCGACTTTCGGAAAGAAGGGATCATATCAGCCTCCGATATGAAGGGTAGTGCCGGGAGCGGATTATAACAAGGTGAAATAGTTTCGCTTGTGAAAAATGTAAATAAGCTATTAGCCCGGTCGAAACGTGAGAATCGATGGGTTTTAGATACCTGTCACCAGCCGCGCGCGCTGTGCGTTCTCCGCGAGACGATCCAGCGCGTCGAGCAAGTGCTGCTGCCATTCCCTTTCGGGTTCCACCGGCATCTGCACCGCCGTGCGCGTCACCCGCAAGCCGTTGTCCGAGTCGAGGGTCTGGCGGAGATCGTCTTGCAGGCGCTCGCGATTGATCTCGACCAGGTAGGGAAGGCGTACCTCGACCACATCATCGCGCGTCAGAACCGCCGTCGCGCCCGCCGACTGCGCCAGCAGCTTGACGTCGATCTGGTAGAGCAGCCCTTCGACCGCGGCAGGCAGCAATCCGAAGCGGTCGCGCAGTTCGTCGCGCATGGCGGAGACTTCCTCGCGGCTGGACAGCCCGCCGATGCGCCGATAGATTTGCAGCCGCTGGGAAATATCCGGCACGAAGTCGGACGGCAGGTAGGCGGGCAGCGGCAGGTCGATGATGACGCCGTTATCGCTGACGGGCGGCGGCGCGGCGCTTTGACCGCCTTTGAGATCGCGTACCGCTTTCGCGAGCATCTGCGTGTAGAGGTGCAAGCCGATTGCCGCGACGTGCCCGGTCTGCCTCGTGCTGAGAATATCGCCCGCGCCGCGCAGCTCCAGGTCGCGCATGGCAATCTGGAAGCCGGAGCCGAGATCGCTGTATTCCGACAGGGTTTCCATTCGGGCGCGCGCGTCGTCCGTGAGCCGCTGCGCGCCGGGATGGAAGAAATAGGCATAGGCTTGCTGCGCGCTGCGCCCGACGCGCCCGCGAAGCTGGTAAAGCTGCGCCAGCCCGAACCAGTCGGAACGGTCGACAATCAGGGTATTCGCCGTGGGAATATCCAGCCCGCTCTCGATGATGGAAGTCGAAAGTAATACGTCGTAATCGCCCTGTCCGAAGCTCGTCATGACATCTTCCAACTGATGCTCGCCCATCTGCCCGTGTCCGACGTCGATGCGCGCTTCGGGCACAATCTCTTCCACCCGCTCGTGGATATGGTCGATATCGTGGACGCGGTTGTGGACGAAGAACACTTGCCCGCCGCGCTCTAACTCGCGCAGGATGGCTTGCCGCATGAGGCGCTCGTCAACCGGTCCGACGTGCGTGATGACCGGCAGCCGTTCTTCCGGGGGGGTCTGAATCATGCTGATGTCCCGGACGCCGGTCAGCCCCATAAAGAGCGTTCGGGGAATGGGGGTGGCGGTCAGCGTCAGCACGTCGACCTGCGTGCGGAGCGTCTTGAGATGTTCCTTGTGCTTGACGCCGAAGCGCTGTTCCTCGTCGATCACCACCAAGCCGAGGTTTTTGATCGTCACGTCGTCGCTCAACAGGCGGTGCGTGCCGATGATGATATCGACCTCGCCCGACGCCAGTTTGCCGAGGATAACGTTCTGTTCTGCTGTTGTCTTGAAGCGCGAGAGGGATTCGACCTGAATCGGGAAGGGCGCGAGGCGGCGGCTGAACGTCTCATAATGCTGCTCCGCGAGGATTGTCGTCGGCACGAGCATGGCGACCTGTTTGCCGTCCATGACCGCTTTGAACGCCGCCCGCAGTGCGACCTCCGTCTTGCCATAACCGACATCACCGCAGATTAGCCGATCCATCGGATGCGGCAGTTCCATATCGGCTTTCACGTCGCGCACGGCTTTCAACTGGTCTTCGGTCTCGATGTACGGGAAGGATGCCTCAATTTCGTGCTGCCACGGCGTATCCTGCGCGAAGGCGTGACCGGGCGCGGCGGCGCGCCGGGCATACAGCGCCAGCAGCTCGCGCGCTTCTTCTTCGACCGCCTGCTTCGCCTTGCTCTTGATGCGAATCCAGTCCGGCTGACCGAGCTTGCTGAGGGTTGGCGGCTTGTCGTCGGGACCGACGTAGCGCGTCAGGCGGTCTGCCTGGTGGATGGGCACGAACAGCGCGTCCGTCCCCGCGTATTCCACCATCAAGTATTCGCGTTCCAGCCCGCCCAGGGTGCGGCGGCGAATGCCCGCGAAGCGACCGACGCCGTAATCCATGTGGACGACGAAATCGCCCTCACGCAAATCGGCGTACTGAGCTTCCGGCGCGCGGGCGCGGCGTGGCATTTTGCGGCGGCGCGGCTCCGGGCGGCTCCAGCCGAAGATTTCGGCGTCGGTGAAGAGGTGAAGCTCGCCGTCGCCCGCCCGCAGCCGCCAGCCCTCGCGCAGCGCGCCTTCGACAAAGACCAGGGATTTGCGCTCCGGCGGCTCGACAATCACGTCGGAGCGGGGCGCGAATGAGGCTTCCTGCTGCTGCCACAACTCCGTCATGCGCGACGCCTGAGTCGTGACGACGACGACTCGATCCCCCTGATTCCGCAGGGCGCGAAACTGGGTCAGCATCGGCTTCAACTGACCGCCGAAGCGTTCTTCGGGACCGAACAGACCGCGCAGCGTCTCATCGCCCGTGGCATCCGCCGACAGCGCGCTGCCGAGGTTGAGGACGTAGCGCCCGTCGAGCGCGGCTTCAAGCTCATCCCAGTTCATATACGGCGTCGGATAATCGGGGGGAAGCTGCCCCTGAGCCAGCTTTTCCTCGCGCGTCTTTCGCGCCGCCTCGTCCACCGCCTGAATGGTGTCGCGCAGTTCCGCCCAATCTTCCAGCACGACCAGCGCGTTGTCCGGCGCATAGTCGAGCAGGCTGACCGGATTCGGATAGACGTAGGGCAGATAGAATTCCAGAAAGGGGAAGGGCACGCCGTCCGCCAGCGGCTGCGCGTCGCCGCGCGGGCTGGTCATGTCGCTTTCGGCGGGCGGCAGGCTGGCGAAGTAGCTCGCCAGATGGTTCGCAACTGGCGCTGTCGCCTCCGGCAGCGCTTCGTGGGCGGGCAGAATCACGGCGCGGTCGAGCTTGTCGGTCGAACGCTGCGTTGCGGGATCGAAGTGCCGGATGCTCTCGATTTCGTCGTCAAAGAATTCGATGCGGAGCGGGGCGTCCGCGGTCAGCGGATATACGTCGAGAATGCCACCGCGACGGCTGAATGTGCCCGGCTCGATCACCATTTGCGCGGGTTCGTAGCCCAATTTCAGCCAGCGTTCCAGCAGCGTGACGGCGCTGCGGAAGTCGTAGTCGAGGGTCGTCGTCCCCCCGACGCCGAGGGGGTCGTACTTGGTCGACTGCGGGCCGAGAACGGCCTGGCGGTTGTCGCCGGGGGCGTT
>CALMDI010000134.1 GCA_937864975.1 uncultured Chloroflexota bacterium
TTCTCGCGACCGACGTACCCGCGGCGGCATGGGCCGCGCCGCGCGTGCGCGTCAACGCCATCGCGCCGGGGGTGGTCATGACCGAGCTTGTCCAGCAGGGCATCGATCAGGGGCTGGTCACCGAACAGACCTACCTCAGCCGGATTCCGATGGGACGGTTGGGCGAGCTGAACGAGGTCGCGGAAGCGGTGATGTTCGTGGCGAGCGACGAAGCCTCGTTCATGACCGGCGAGTGCCTGCGCGTGGACGGCGGCTGGACTGCCTACCACCTGTTTTATCCGTTCGAGGGCGCGTTTGAGAACTGGAAAGGCTAGCGACATGGCAGACGAGCCGCGATCCCTATCGACGTTATCCGCTTTAGCGCCCGGTCTCGACCACCCCGAAGGCGTTGCCTGGGGACCCGACGCAAAGGTCTACGCGGGCGGCGAAGCCGGGCAGGTCTACCGCGTCAACCTGAGCGACGGCAGCAGCGAAACCTACGCCAACACGGGGGGATTCGTCCTCGGCATGGCGCATGACGCCGCGGGCAGCGTCTATGCCTGCGATCAGGGGCGGCAGGACGTGGTGCGCGTGACTCCGGCGGGCGACGTCTCGACGTATTCCGCGGGCAATGCCGACCAGCCGATGCGCGTGCCGAACTATCCGGTTTTCGATGCTGCGGGGAACCTGTACGTCTCGGACTCCGGCGACTGGGGCGCTCGAAACGGCTTCATCTGGCGCATCCATCCGGGCGGCATTGCCGAAATCTGGGATCGACAGGCGAACGGTTTCACCAACGGCATGTGCCTCGGACCGGACGGGCGCTCGCTCTACGTCGTCGAATCCACCCCGCCGCTGATTTCGCGCGTCCCCATTCTGGCGGATGGCTCTGCCGGGTCGCGCGAGGTCGTGGTCGAACTGCCGCGAACCGTGCCGGATGGCGTTGCCTTCGACAGCGAAGGCACGCTTTATATCTCTCTGTACAACCCGAACATCATTTACCGCTTTCGCGGGGGCGCGTTGTCCGCGCTCTACGACGATTGGGAGCAGTTGATGCTGGTCGCGCCCACCAATATTGCCTTTGGCGGCGCGGATATGAAGACGCTGTTGATCGCCAACCTGTGCGGCTGGAACCTGACGACCGCGCCGATGGACGTGCCCGGCTTGCCCGTCCAGTATCCGACCCTGAGTTGAGGAGCCATTCAAGAGAAAGAGGAGCCTGCGCTCAGCGCTAATCTCCTCTTTATTTTTGATGAGGCGTGGTCGCAATGCCTCTGCCGTATTCCCATCCCCAGCCCTCGCGCGGGGCTGGGGGTAGGGAATACGGCGTGACGGACAACTTTATAGCACCCTTCGCAACATCACCCGGAATTTAAGACTCCGGGGCGTTTCTATTCCTTGATCGCGCCAAACACGTAGGTATGCAGCAGCCCCGCCGCGATGCCGCCGCCAAAGATACCGACGAAATACGGCAGCACGTAACTCAGGTCGCCGGATACCAGCGCCGGACCGAGCGTGCGCGCCGGGTTCAACGACGCGCCCGTAAACGTGCCGCCCGCCAGGATCGATGCAGCCAGCGTCACGCCAATCGCAAACCCCGCCATGTTACCGCCCTTGCCATACACGGCAACCTGATACACCGTGCTGACGAGGAAGAATGTCAGGATGAATTCAAATGCCGCCGCGCTCCAGACCGCGCCGGAGGTCAGGCTGCCCACGGTCGGTCCGACGTTGTTGCTGGCGAGAATCCCGCTCAGCACGAGCGCCGCGACAATGCCGCCGAGGAACTGCGCCACCCAGTAGCCAACGGCGCGCTGAAGCGTAATCTGCCTGCCGACCAGCAGCCCCGCCGTGACCGCCGGGTTAATGTGCGTCTCGCAGATGTGCCCATAGGCATAGATCAGCGCCGCCAGGATCAACCCATGCGCCAGCGCGGGCACGACGACCGGCTGCCCGGACGCGACCGCGGCGCCGCCGACAAAGACGAGTGTAAACGTGCCGATGAACTCGGCGAGAAACGGTTTGGCGAGCGATTCGTTCATGAGATTTCTCGTTGGATAATATGATTAAAGTCGATCTAAGGTATCTAACACGCGCCGCTCGATATCGTCGCGCACGGCGCGAAAGACAGCGAAAATCTCCTCGTCGCTCCCGGTCGCCCTCGCCGGGTCGGGGAAGCTGACGTGGACGCGCTGCCCCTGTCCGACCCACACCGGGCAGTTTTCCGCCGCGTCGTCGCACACGGTCATCACCGCGTCAAACGCTTGTCCCGTGAACTCGCTCACGCGCTTCGGGCGCGAGCCTTCGGTGACGATTCCCTGTTCCGCCAGCGCGCGCAGCGCCATCGGATGCACCCGCGCCGCCGGAGCCGTTCCCGCGCTCACGGCGTGCCACTGGTCGCCGCGACGGTGGTTGATGATCGCTTCCGCCATCTGCGAGCGCGCCGAATTGCCGGTACACAGAACCAGCACAGATCGTTTCATCGGAACGTCCTCCTGAAATTGAACGTAACCGACGTATCGATGCCTGTCAATATAACTTAAACCGATCTTAACGGATGCCCCAGAACAGAATCATGCCGACGAGGATCATGACGGTCGCGATGACGGTCATACCGATGCCGACTTTGGCGAAATCGCCAAACGTGTAGCCGCCGGGACCCATCATCAGGACGTTGACCGGGTGACCGAGCGGCGACAGGAACGCCGCCGAGCAGGCAATCGCGACCGCGACCGCCATCGCCTGCACCGGCACGCCGACCTGAAGCGCCGCCGTGACGGCAATTGGTCCCACGATCAGGGCGCTGACCTGCCCCGCCATGACCTGCGTGATGAGCACGGTCAGAATAAATAATCCGGCAATCAGCGCGAGCGAGCCAAACGGCTCAAGCCGGTTCACCAGCGCGTCACCAATGATGGCAGCCAGCCCCGTATTGGTCAGCGCAATACTGACCGGCAGCATCCCTGCGATCAGAAAGACGACGCGCCATTCCACCGCGCGATAGGCTTCGTCCATGTTCAGACAGCCCGTGAGGACGACCGCGACCGCGCCCGCCAGCATCGCCTCGGCAATCGGCACCACTTCAAAAATGGATGCCAGCAGCACCAGCGCCGTAATCAGCAGCGCCCATTTCGCCTTGTGCGGCATTGGCGGCTGGTACACGTGGCTGCTCTGCAAGACGAGGAAATCGCGCTCGCCCGCCAGCGTCTTGATCGAGCGCACCGGACCGACCATCAGCAGGGCGTCGCCCACCTTCAGCGGCTCCAAGCCCACGTCGGTGCGAATGCTGCGTCCTTCGCGCCACAGCGCCACCGACGTCAAGCCGTATTTATTGCGAAAGCGCAGCTCTTTGAGTGTCTTGCCAATCGCGCTGGAACGCGGCGGAATAACCACCTCGGTCAGATCGACCGAGTAATCGTGCTGGAGGCTTTTCGCGCCGTTCTCGCGCCCGACCGACAACCCCCATTCCGTCAGCCGCCGCACGCGGTCGTCGCGCCCCAGGACGAGCAGGTAATCGTTGGCGTTGATGATCTCAATCGGCGAGGGAGCGAGGATCGCGTGATGATTGCGCCAGATGGCGACGACCGTGATGCCCAGTTCTTCCCCGATCCGGCTGTGGCTGAGCGCGGTGTTGACCACGCGCGAACCGGGCGGCACGCGCACTTCCCACAGGCGCTCGTCCAGTTGATACGTTTCGCGCAGCGCGCGCGATAAACCCGTGGGGCTGACCATGCCTGCCAGCGACTCGCGCTCCGGCAGCAGGCGGCGACCGAACAGCGCCATGTACGCCAGCGACACCAGCACGATCACCACCACCCCAACCGGCACCACGATCGCCCTGCCGCACGATTGGTGCAACTACGGTGAAGTGATCCAGACCTTCAGGGACAAGTACGGCATCGAAGTGAACGAGCTCAAT
>CALMDI010000135.1 GCA_937864975.1 uncultured Chloroflexota bacterium
AGTCGTGCCGGGCGTTACCACGAACGTCGGTCAGCCGATTTCGCATCGCCTGGACCATCTTCAATCGGGCGTTCGCGCGCAAATCGCCGTCAAACTTTTTGGCGACGATCTGGCGACTCTGCGCTCGAAGGGGGAAGAAATTCGCAACACGATTCAGACGGTCGAAGGCAGGCTGCACGTGAATGACGCGGCGATCATCATCGCGGATATTCGCGCGGACAACGGCGTGATCCACGTCATCGACGCGGTTCTGCTGCCGCTGCAGTAGCGGATAGCTCTCAGCGGTCAGCAATCAGCTTTCAGCGAAAAGCCAAGACAACTGCTTAACGCAAAGGCGTACCCGCGGGGTTCCCGCCAAAGGCGGGAACTTTAGGGGTCGGCGCAGAGCGCCGACCCCTTAGCGAAGCAAGGACGCAAAGGGTTTTGACAAATGATCCTTGCGTCTTTGCGATCTTTGCGCCTTTGCGTTAAGTCTTTTTCTTTTGCTGAAAGCTGATCGCCGGTCGGTTCCGGCATCCACGCGCCTTCAGTAACCGAGGGGTGGATGCGGCGCGGTATCCTGCGGCACGTACTGTTCCACGGACGGCGTTTCGGCGGGCTTCGCCGGACCCGCCATGACCGCCTGTTTCCGGGTAATCATGTCCGCCAGAATCCCCGCCATCTCGTTTTCCATGCGCGTCCGATAGGTCTTGTAATCCTCGCCGGGATGCTGACCAAACATCGTGTAGGTGAAGTTTTCGTGGATCGCGCCGTGGAGCACGATCATCTCCGGCTCCCAGGCGTCAATAAGCTGCCACTCCCCGCGGCGGCAGCCGAACAGTTCAAAGAGAATGCGGGTCTCGCCGTGCGTGCCTTTGAGCCGAACGTCGAGCGCGACCGGGAGCATCGCATTCTTTTTATTCACCTTCTTCTCGAAGCTGGAGATCAACTGGCGCGCGACGGGTCTCACGGCTTTTAACGCCTGCGCCTGATCGCTGGCGGGCTTGTGCGCTGCCCGGTCAAAGCGTTTCACGATGCCGTTCGGGGCGAGCGTGTGCGTCCGCGCCACGCGCCCGTACATATCGTACTGGCTCAGGCGCATCGCGCTCACGCGCCAGCCGGACAGATTGGCGCTGTCGGTACCGAGCAGCAGCTTGCGAATGTGATACGTGTCTTCCGCGCAGGGAACGAGCAGCGCGTCGTTCTGGGCATGGGGCTGCCAGAGCTGCCGCCGACCCGCCGCCGAGTCCGGGTCGAGCACCGGAGCCGAGGCGTAAGGCGGCTGCCACGCGCCGAGCACGGGCGTCTTCTGAAACAACAGCCGAAGAATAATCAACCCAACCCAGAGCAGCAGCAGCAAAATGACGATCACGACAATCAACGCGCCGACGTGCGCGGGATTATTGAGATTCAGCTCGACGTTCAAGCCAGGAAGCGTGAATGTGCGCGGCGACGTATCGACCGCTTCGGAAGCCGCGTCCGGCGCTTCGGTCGCTTCGGCGTCCGAAGCGGGCAGCGGGCGCACCGATGCCGGGATATTGATGCCGACGCGCGCGGTGTTATTGCCAATCGTCGCGGAATTGGGCGCTTCCACCTCGCCGATTCCCACGCTCGCCTGAAGCGATTGGACGGTGCCGGGCGTGAACCTGCCTGCCGGGAAGGTGAATTGAACGACGACGCTCTCGTTGGTGTCGAGCGGGGGTACCACCTCAATGCCAAGCTGATCGCCCTGGGTCGCTACCGTCAGAATTGCGGTCGCTTCCAGCGTGGCGGGCGCGCCGATATTGATGACGCCGAACGCCACTTCAATGCTGGTTTCATCGTCGGAAAGCTCGCTGCTAATCACAGAAATCCGGTAATCGACTCCGTCTTGTGCGAACAGCGGCAGCACGGCAAGACACACCAGCAAGACGATAAGCGCGAGTCTGGGCATAGTCGACCTTCGACCGGTTAGGCGGCTCTGCGGAACAGCACACAGACAACTATAGGATGAAACCGGTTGTTTTCCAAGTCGGTCAGGCGGCGCTCGTCGTGCGCCTAGCCGCCGGTCAATTTGCGTGCGGCGCTGCCCAATGGAAATTGTGTCCGATCGCTGACCGTTTTTTGCCCGAACTGCCGTTACGGGGTGAAGCCGAATTTGCGACGCTGTGCTCAACGTTCAGACAGCCTGGAAAGGAGCCGAACGATGAGCCATATGCCACCGCCGATGCCGCCGTTCCCGTGACCCGATTTACAACCAACGGCAGTACAACCGGCTCTCCTGAGGAGCCGGTTGTTGTTTAGAGGATAAAACTGCGTGTGAGGTTACGAGCAGTTTGTTTGCAGCGCTGCCAATCGATGGTAAATCATCGCGCG
>CALMDI010000136.1 GCA_937864975.1 uncultured Chloroflexota bacterium
TCGTTTCCGTCAGCACCGCGCCGCTGAGCAGGTTGCCAAAGGTCAATCCGAGGATGGTAATGACCGGGATCAGGGCATTCCGCATCGTGTGTTTCAGGACGACGACATGCGGGCGCAAGCCCTTGCTGCGCGCCGTCAGAATGTAATCCTGGCTCAGCACTTCCAACATGCTCGAACGCACCAGCCGCGCCAGCGACCCCGCCGAGAGCAGTCCCAGCGCCAGCGCGGGCATAATCAATCGGTCGAAGCTTCCCTGACCGATGGGCGGCAGCAGGCGCAAATTGACCGAGAGCAGCACAATCAGCAGCAGCGATGACCAGTAGACCGGCATCGAGATGCCGACGAGCGCCAACATCATGGCGGCGGTGTCGACCAGTGTGTTGTGCCGCAGCGCGGCGATAATGCCGATGCTGATGCCCAGCGTGGTCGAAATGAGCAGCGCCGCCGCGGTCAGTTCCAGCGTGTGCGGGAGGCGCGTCAAAATCTCGTTCAGCACCGGGCGTCCGTTGTTCAGCGACGCGCCCAGGTCGCCCTGCGCCGCTTTCGCCATGTAGTCGAGGTATTGAACGTGCAGCGGGCGGTTCAAGCCCATTTGCTCGCGAACGATCTCAAGCTGTTCGGGCGAGGTCTGGCGCTCGCCGAGAAAGATTTCTGCCGGGTCGCCCGGAATCAGATGCAGCATCAGAAAGACGAGGATGCTGATGAGCAGCACCGTGGGAATGGCTTGCAGCAGACGGCTGAGGATGTAGCGGGTCATATGCCTTCGGTGAATCCGCTGTCAAAACAGGGGTCAGGGCAGCGATGGACAGATTCGCCAACCCCTTCCTCACATGCAGGGAGGCGCTTCGAGAATTGTGCTGTGCGCTTCTCGCCCACCAGCGAGGCGGGCGAGAAGCGTCGATGATTCGATTACCCGGAGAAGCTGGCGGCGTAGAAGTGCGGGAGATTGCCCCCGCCCAGGTACTTCACGTTTTCCAGGTTCGCGACGCTGCCATAGAGCAGGTACGGGTCATTCAGGTAGACCATCACCGCGTCGTCGGCGGCAAGCTGCTGAATCTCCGCGTAGACAGCGGCTCGCGCTTCCGGGTCGGCAGTCCCGGCGGCTTGATCGAGCAGCGCGTCCATCGCTTCACTGCGATAGCGATTGCGGTTCGTGCCGCCATCCGCGTTCGAGGAGTGGAACAGCACGCGCAAGCCGTCGGGATCCGTCCACGTATCCCACCAGCCCTGCGTGTTGTGCTCGCCCGCGCGCACCGCGTCGAAGTAGCCCGCCTGCGCCGCGCCGTTCAGGACAAAGTCGATGCCGACCTGCTCAAGTTCCGATTCCAGATAAGTCGCGATTGCCACGTTGAGCGGCGAGTCGGAGCGATACCAGTGCTGAATTTGCAGCGGCTGCCCGTCACGGTCGCGGACGCCATCGCCGTCGCTGTCCACCCACCCGGCAGCTTCGAGCGTTGCCGCGGCGGCTTCGCGGTCGAACGGCAGGTTATCGCAGGTCGCGGGGTCATAGCCGAACATTACTTTGGTCAGCGGGCTGCACCCGGGGGTCCCGAAGCCGTTGAACACGATGTCGATCAAACCCTGCTTGTCAATCGCCTGGCTGATCGCCTGGCGAACCGCAAGCTCGTCGGTCGGGTCATTCTCAACGTTCATCATGAGCGAGTAGCCGTGACCCGGCTGTTCGATTTGCGTCACGACGAAGTTTGGGTCTTCGTCCAGCCGCGCCACGTCGAGCTGCGGTACATTGTCGATGAACTGGACTTCGCCCGATTCGAGCGCCGCGAGGCGGGTCGCCGGTTCCGCGATGATGCTGAAGGTGATGCGCTCGAAATTGGCGGGACCGCTCATACCGAAGACTTCTTCGGACCCCCAGTTATAGGCGTCGTTCCGAACCAGCACCACTTCCGAGTTCGGCACGTAGCTTTCGAGCATGAACGGACCCGTGCCGACGACGCTGGTG
>CALMDI010000137.1 GCA_937864975.1 uncultured Chloroflexota bacterium
GAAAGCCGGCCAACACGGCGGCATGATTGTATACGAGGGTAATTATGACGATTTGCTCGACGCTGATACCTTGACAGGCCGCCATCTCAAAGCGTCGATGCCGCTTAAAATGGATTATCGCTCGGCTAAGGGTGAACTGCCGATCACCAAAGCCAAAGTCAACAACCTGCAAAACGTGAGTGTCGATATTCCGACAGGCGTGCTGACGGTGGTTACAGGTGTGGCGGGGTCGGGCAAAAGCTCGTTGATTAACCAGGTCTTTCTCAGTCAGCACCCCGACGCGATTGTGATCGACCAGTCCGCGGTCGGCGTCTCGACCCGCTCCAATCCTGCCACCTACACGGGCATCATGGACGATGTCCGCAAAGCCTTCGCGACCGCCAACAAGGTTAGCGCCTCGCTGTTCAGCTTCAACTCGAAGGGTGCGTGCGAGAACTGTCAGGGGTTAGGCGTTATCTACACCGATCTGGCGTTTCTGGACTCGGTGAAAACCCCGTGCGAAATCTGCGGTGGCAAGCGCTTCAAGGACGAAGTGCTGGCGTACAAGTTTCATGGGAAATCGATCAGTGACGTGCTGGCGATGACGGTTCGGGAAGCGCTCGACTTCTTTGAGCTTAAAGAAATCGTCCGCAAGCTGCAAGCCATGAGCGACGTCGGTCTCGATTATCTCACGCTTGGACAGCCGCTCAGCACCCTGTCGGGCGGCGAATGCCAGCGCATCAAGCTCGCCAGCGAGCTGCACAAAAAAGGCAGCATCTACGTCATGGATGAACCCACCACGGGGCAGCACATGTCGGATATCGGCAACCTGCTCGCCATCCTGAATCGTCTGGTCGAGACGGGCAACACGGTGATCGTGATCGAGCACAATCTGGATGTGATTAAGAACGCCGACTGGATTATCGATATGGGTCCCGAAGGCGGCAGCAAGGGCGGCACAGTCCTGTTCGAGGGGACGCCTCAGGAATTGTTGAGCGCAGAACAGTCCTACACGGGCGCGTACTTACGGCGCGACGCCGGGGGTTTACGCGCGGTTCCGGCACACGCGGAAATTAACGGCTAAGGCAACCCCACCCCCTAGCCCCCTCCCTGAAATCGGGGAGGGGGAATAAAGCCGATAGGTAAAGTGGAACGAGACTTGGTGAGCAGCAGAGAAACCCCATAGTCATTATTTGAGGTTTCCGCGCTTTGGAGGCTTCAGTGTGTAGAGCAAACCTCTAAAAGGAATGGAGAAACGGCTACTCGGCGGTAAGGGAGTCCAAGCCGAGGTTGACCGGTGCTGTCGCGGGGATTTCGTCCTCGACGCGCTGCTGCTCCCGGTTGGGGACGATGAAGACCGGGCACGGCGTTTCGCTGAGCACCTTGAGCGTGATGCTGCCAAACAGCAGACGGCTCAAGCCGGATCGCCCGTGGGTGGACATGACAATCGCCTCAACGCCCAGCGTATGCGCCCGGCTGATAATCAACTCGGCGGGGTCGCCAAAGCCGATCTCGACGTCAACCTGATGCCCTTTGAGTTTCATGTTTGTAGCGAGATGATCCATGTATGCCTGAACGCGATCCGGGATGCCGTCGTTGTTGGCATCTTCCGAGACGTTCGCGGTGTCCGAACCGGGAAGCACGTAGACGGGCGCCTGCGCGTTTTCGACGGACGTGAGCAGGGTGATTTTGCCATCCGGCACGAGGATGCGGTGGGCGGCGTCGATTGCCTTTTCCGCGAGCGCCGAGCCGTCCAGAGGCACCATGACGTGTCTTAGCATTGCTCCACCCTTTCCCGGCGAGGTTCGATGTCCGATAACGCGACGAGTCGCTACTTCGTGTCTTCAATCCCCTTGCGGAGAACGTCGATCTGGCTGAGGTGCTCGCGCAGCGCCGCCTGTTGATTGGCGTAGCGCTGCGTCAGAACTTCCAGACGGCTGAAAATCGGCGTCAAGACCTGCTTGCCGTACTGGGTGAGACGGCTGCGTTCTTTCTGGGTCAGCGTGTCGAGCGCATCGTGATAGGTCTTTTCAAGCTGGTCGATGCGCGTGTTCAGGTCGCGGCGCGCGTCTGCTGTCACGCGGCGATAGTAACGCCACGCGAAGAACGTGCCGCCTACCGCAATCGGCAGCGCGACGACAAACGCCGCCGCCGCCGCGCCCACCAGCGGACCCTGCGCCGCGACCGCCGCCGCCGCGAGGACAAGACCGCCCACCGCCGCCACGAAGCTGGTGGCAAAGCCACCCATGTTCGATTCAAACGTCTGGTGCAGATCGGAGAGGACTTTGCCGCTGGAATAGGTACGGAGTTCTCCCTCGGCAATGCGAATCGCCTGTTCGAGCGTTTCGCGCTGCTCGGCGTAGACGCCCGCGTCCAGACCGCTCAACTCCTGTTCCATCAGGTCGCGAAGCTGGTTCAGGCGGTCGATGACGCCGCGCCAGTACAGGCGGCTGTGATCGACCAGCGCGTTAATATAGTCGCCGGTCGCCTCGGTGATGTCACGCAGCGCCCGCCCGATGACGACTTCCTGAAACTCGGCTTGCAGCGCATCCTTGTTGATCGGGCGTCCGAGGCGGCGCACCGACATATTGGACGTGATAAAAGCCGCGCCCCGCTGGCGCAAGCCGTCGAAAACCCGGTCGATCTCGGCGCGCGCGCCGCGAAGCTGGGCTTCCAAGCCGCGCCCCTGCTCCTCAAGCTCGGTCTGAACTTCGCGCACCTTGGTCGTATCGACCAGCACGAGACTGGCTTTGCTGTTGATGCCGCTCAGGTAGCGCTCAACGACGCGCTCCGCCATATCCAGCTGCGCCAGCAGTTTTTGCCGGGCGGGCGGCGTTTCGCTCAACATGCCGCGCAGGTGCGCCCGCACCGCGCCGATGCCGCCGGGGTCACCCTGCGCGCCGGACTTCTGCGCGTTCAAGGATTCCTTTGCCGACACCATGAAGATCAACGGACGCAGGTCGATCAATTCCTCAAGCTGCCGCTCGACAAAGCGGCGCACTTCCGCCTGCTCCGGCGGCTGGAGCAGATCGACCTGATTGACGACGAGAATGATTTTCTTGCCGTAATCCCTCGCCAGTTCCAGGTAGAGACGCTCGGTTTGCGCCAGCGCGCGCTTTGCCGAGAGCACGAAAATCACCAGATCGCTGCGATGCAGAAACGATTTCGCCGTTTTCTCGTGCTTCTGGAAGACGCTGCCCGTCCCCGGCGTATCGACCAGCGCCACGCCCGGCGCTCCGGTGTTCGGATGCGTCCATTCGCGGATGACGCCCTCGCGGACGGTCGGCATCCGGTTCACCGCTTCGTTGTAGCGGATCAACTCGATCATCTCGGTGGTCGGCGTCACGCCCATCGGCAGCAATTCGTCGCCAAGGAGCGCGTTGACAAACGACGACTTGCCTGCGTTGAACTCGCCAATCACCACGACGAGGAAAAAGGCTTCGCGCAAATCCTGCGCGACTTCGAGGAGCCGCCGACGATCGTCGTCCGCCTGCTCGCCCATCTCGCCCAGCGTCGTCGCGATATCGCCCAGGAGCCGAATCTCGGCTTCGCGCAGCGCGGCGACCGGGCCTTCCAGCGTCCCAATCACATCAGCCTCGCATTCCCACGAGCCGGTTCTTGCCAAGAGCGGCAAGATCGGCTTCGATACTGGTCATTTCCTGCTGCGCCGCCTGCAAGCGGTTGAGCTGCTCAGTCTGAATCTGCGTCTGCGACTCGACCAGCCGGGTGAGCGGCTGAACCACGTCGCGGCGCAAGCCCATACTGTACGTCACCTGCTTATCGGCGGCGCGGCTCAGCGCGTCGATGTACTGCGCCTGCAAGCGGAGCATCCGGTTGGTATACGCCGATTCGAGCATCCGCCCGCGCAGCGGCAAAATCAACATGCCGAGCAGCCCGACCGCCAGCAGAATGACGAGCAGGATCACCGGCAGGATCGGCTGCTCCTGCCCGACGGCGTTCCACGCGCTGAACAGAAAGACGATCAGCACCATGACGATAATTTCCCACGCGCCCAGGTAGAGCAGCGTGTTGCGTACCGTGCGTTCCAGTTTGTCGGTTTCGACCACGCGCGCCTCGGTCTCGACACGATCCAGGTCGTCGCGGACGGCTTGAAGCGCCGCGCGGTCGTAATGCAGCGGTGGCTGAACCGAGCCGATGATTTTTTCGCGGATGGCAGGCGGCAGGGCGTCGATCTCACGACGGGCGTACTTGGTGAGATCGTCCAGATCCTGCACGTCCTTGCCTTCCAGACGCGAGGCGATTTTTCCCGACAGCGCGGGCAAGTCCTGAATCGGCTCGAAGGCTTTGTGCGCCTCGAATGCCGTGCGCGTGTACGAGCCGCCCTGCCCGCGCCGCGCCAGCCCGCCCAAACCGATCAATTCCAGAAAGCCGCGAAAGACCGAGCCGAGGGCGCGCGTGAGCTGGAACCAGTCGCGAATCGCTTCGCTGCCGCGCAGCGCCGCCAGTGCGCCCGCCCAGTCCCGCGCTCCGCCGACCCCCGCCGCCAGGAAGCCCGCATGGACCCGGGCCGCGTCGCCCGATCCCGCCTCGCCGAGGTCGCTCACCACCACGGTCGTTCCCGCGCCAAGGTTCGTGACCGGCTCGGAGAAGCCGATGCGAATGCGCGTCTGCTGGTCGACGTGGCGCGCGCCGTCCTCCGGCTGGACCGCCGAGGTGAGGACCGAGGGCGGCCCGGGGAGCGGGTTCGGGTTGCCGGTCGGCTCGGAGAGCGCGTTGAAGTTGTAGGCCGCAGTTCCCTGCGGGTTTGCCTGCGAGGGCGGACCGTTGAGGCGGAGCCCCTGGACCGCGATGGAGTAGCTCCCCTCGTTCGCGGCCGTGAAGGCCGTCGTGTAGCGGTGGGACCCGTCGACGACGCCCTCCGACTGGAGGACGAGCTGATGCTGGACGAGTCCGTTGACGGAGACCTGGCCGCTGATGCTCCCGAGCTGGACGTTCGAGAGAACGGTGACGAGCACGCGCGCGCCGGTCGGCACGGCGCCAAGCGACTGCAGCGTTTCGTCGTGCGCCGGATCCTCGGCGGCGACGATGAGGTCGAGCTCCGGAGGCGGCGGGTTGGTGCCCGGTCCCGCTGGGCCGAGCGCGACGTTGGCGAGCAGGACGCTGAAGCCCGAGAACGCCTGGGCGAACGTGTCGTCGTAGGATGCGGGCGGATGCGCGCTCACGTGAACGACCCGCTCGCCTGCCAGGACGGTCACTTGCGCCGACGGAACACCCGTCGCGCCCAGGCTGAACGATGCGTAGTAGCCGTCAGCAAGCGTGTGGGCCGTCAGCTTCTGCCCCATCGTGACGTCGTAGTCGATGATCACCAGGGCGTTTCGGACAGGGGCCTTCTGTGCGTTCGGATCCGTCTGCGGATCTGTGAGATACTCCTCGACGCGCCCGTGCGTGATTCGAACGTGAATGGGCATGAACGCCCAGACCACGAATACCGCGCCGACGAGCGCGACGCCGGCGAACGGTAGCGAGTTCGTCTTGATCTTCCGGTCTTCGACGCGCCCCGACGACATCACGTTCCAGACGTCGACCTGCTGCCCGTTCTCCGTCTCGGTGCCGGGCGTGAGGAACATCGCCTGGCGACCGTCGGGGATCTCCGTGGGCGCCGCGAGCTGCAGATGCAGCTCCTTGCGCACC
>CALMDI010000138.1 GCA_937864975.1 uncultured Chloroflexota bacterium
CGCGCTGCAGTTCGACTACCGCGACCACGTGGTCAACCTCGTCGACACCCCGGGTCACTCCGACTTCTCCGAGGACACCTACCGCGTGCTCTCGGCGGTCGACGCCGCCGTGATGCTCGTCGACGCGGCCAAGGGCCTCGAGCCGCAGACCCTCAAGCTCTTCCGGGTCTGCGCCCACCGGGGCATCCCGGTCATCACCGTCATCAACAAGTGGGACCGTCCCGGCCTGGACGCACTGGCCCTGATGGACGAAATCACCGAACGCACCGGCCTGCAGCCCATGCCCCTGACCTGGGCCGTGGGCATCTCCGGCGATTTCCGCGGCGTCTGGGACCTCCGCAACGACCGTTTCGCCCGGTTCCAGCGCCCCACCGGGCAGCGTCCAGTCGTCAAATTCCTTGCGCCGCGAGAGTAGGACGCTCCCCGCGTCGTCAATCACCGCACAGGCGACGCCAAGTTCCAACGTCATCAGTCCCCGCGGATCAACTGTCGAGACAGCGCGTTGTGCTGTTCGACTAGAACGGGCACGTCCAGCGTCAGCAAAACACCCTCTTTGACTACGACGCGCCCGTTGATAATCGAGAGATCGACCCGCCCCGGCTGGCAGAACAGCAATGCCGCCACGGGATCGTGCAGCGCGCCCGCCATATCGGGCGTGTCGAGCCGGAATGCCACCACGTCGGCTGCCATGCCCGGAGCGAGCGCGCCAATATCGTCGCGCCCAAGCACCGAAGCGCCGCCGAGCGTCGCCATTTCCAGCGCCTCGCGCGCCGTCATTGCCGATGGATTGCCCAGAACGCGCTGAAGCAGCATCGCCTGCCGCGCCTCGCCGAGCAAATGCCCGCTGTCGTTCGACGCCGAGCCGTCCACGCCAAGTCCAACCTTCACGCGCTCGTCCAGCATTCGACGAACCGGCGCGATTCCCGACGCCAGCCGCATGTTCGAGATTGGGCAGTGGCACACGCCTGTCCCGGTGCGCGCGAACAAGCCAATTTCGTCGTCGTTCAGCTTGACACAGTGGGCGTGCCACACGTCGCCGCCCACCCAACCCGTGTCGCGCGCGTAATCGCCGGGGCGCTGTCCAAACACTTCGAGGCTGTAGGTGACGTCGTTCGCGTTTTCGGCAAGATGCGTGTGCAGGTGAACACCGTAGCTGCGTGCCAGCGCCGCCGCCTCGCGCATCAGCGTCTGCGAGACAGTAAACGGCGAGCACGGCGCGACCACGACCCGCAGCATGGCGTAGCGGCTGGCGTCGTGAAACTCCTCAATCGCCCGGCGCGTATCGCGCAAAATATGGGCTTCGTCCTCGACCACGCGATCCGGCGGCAAGCCTCCCTGACTCTCGCCCACGCTCATCGAGCCGCGCGCCGCGTGAAAGCGAATCCCAATCTCGCCCGCCGCGCGGATTTCGTCGTCGATGCGAACGTCGTTGGGATAGATATACAGGTGATCACTCGACGTGGTGCAGCCGGACAGAATCAGTTCCGCCATCGCCAGCTTCGCGGAGACGTAAACGTGCTCGCCCGCGAGGCGGCTCCAGATGGGATACAACGTCTTCAGCCAGCCAAAAAGTTCGAGGTCTTGCGCCAGCGCCCGCGTCAAACTCTGATACATGTGGTGATGGGTGTTGACCAGCCCCGGCAGCACGACGTGATGGCGCAGCTCAATCGTCTGATCGGCGGACTGCGCGGGCATGTCGCCCGGCGCGCCCACCGCTTCGATGACGTTGTCGCGGATAAAAACCGCGCCGTCCGAAATCTCGCGGCGCGCGGCGTCCATCGTCACCAGCGTATGAATGTGCTTCAGGAGCAGCGTTGGCATTCCATCACTCCGTTTGATTCTGGTTAGTTTAGCATATGAAGAGCCTTTCAGCAATCAGCCGTCAGCTTTCAGCTAAAGATTAAGCGACGCCGGGGGCTGAAGCGCCCCGGCTGATGGAAAGACAGTAAGCCCACTGAAGGGGCTGTAAGGCGTTTTACAGTTCTCTAGCCCCTTCAGTGGGCTTCAATACTTTATTGCAGCCGGGATGCTTCGGTTTGCCCCCGTCGCCCGCGAAGCGGGTCTAGACGCAGCAGCCAAAGGCTGCTGCGCGACGGAGGGCACAACCGCTTCGCAGCCCCCGGCGTCGCTGCTTTGCGCCTCTGCGTTAACTCTTTAATCTTTAGCTGAAAGCTGATAGCTAACCCCTATACCCTGTTCGGGTCGATCACGTATTCCCACCAGTTGTGCGAGATGCCGCCGCTCCCGCCTTTGAGATGCGGAAAATGGCGAAACCACCACAGGTGGTGCAGGCGGATGTCGCCGTTGCCCCATTCCGAGCAGTCCACGAGCGCGGGATCGCCGGAAAAGTTTGGGAATTGATACCAGGCGTGATGGCGGCTCGGCACCACGCGCGGATTGCCCCAGTCGTAATCGCGCAGGCTGTTGGGCGCAAAATGAACGTTCCCGACTTCCGCGCGCCCCGGATACTTCTTGTCGTAGCGGGTAAAGCGCTCGAAAAGGTTGGCGTCGCCGCGTGTCCCTTCAAAAACTTTGGTGAGGATCGATTCGGCGCGGTGACCCAGGTCTTCGAGCATTTCACCCACCCCGCGCTCGAAATTGAATCCCATGATGATGAAGCGGCGCGCGCAGTGTTCCGTCCCCTTCAGCGCGGGCGCGTTGCACCAGAATGCGCCCGGTCCCGCCATGACCGACTCCCAGTAGCCGCCGTAGGGATGCCCGAACAGCCAGACCTCGTCAATCGCGCCGCTGTTGACCTTCTCAATCATCTGGAATTCGCGCACCAGCTCCAGATAATCGACTCCATCAGGATCGTGAAAGCGGCGTTCCGCCCAGGCTCGCAAATAGCTGTCCTCATCGTAACGAAAGCCATCGCGTTTTAACGGATAGGTGTCGACTTCAATGCGCTCGACAATCTTGTAATTGGCATAGCCGTAGCTCGCAGCGCGCACATCGTCGATATAGCTCTGCGCCAGAAGATCGGGGTTATTCCAGCGGAAATGGTCTTTCAGCGTGCGCCCGCCTTTCGAGCGCAACACCGGATTATGGGTGATCGACAGCACGCGGCGGGTAATGGGTTCAGGCAGTAGCTGCGAGTTGCGAACAGGATCAGCGTCCGGCTGTGAAGCCGGGCGGCTGAGTGGGTGGGGCTTCTCGCCCTCTGCAAGCAGCTTACGTAGAAAATCCACGGTTCCAGCCTCTACATCATTAAAAGGGCACATCAAAAGATGAATGAGAAAATTGCTCGCTATTTCACTTTTATCTGTCAACTTTATCTGTCAACTTAAAAAGCCGGTGAGAATTCACAACCTCATCAGCAGCAGTTATTGACGACCGGCGTAAAATATGGTCTACTTAATTAAGAATTATATTGCACAGTAGCCAGCGAGGTAGACCCATGAGCGACCGAATCTACTATAGCCGCGAAGCCGAAGAGCGTGCCAACCGTGAGCGTACCGCCGCCGTGCTGGTTTTTCTAGCCCTCGGTCTGGTGGTTGGAACGGCAATCGCGCTGTTGTTCGCGCCCAATCCGGGCAGCAAGACCCGCCGCGAGCTGGGCGGCGCGGTGGAAGGCACATTTGGCGAGAGTCTCGAAGGCGCCGCCGCCACGGTGAAGCGGCTGGAGAAAGAATTCTCCGAGCTTCGCCGTCGCGTCGAAGATCGCATCGACGACCTGCGCTAAAAGGAACTCATAACACGAGGCGAGACGACGGTTTGCCTCGCCATATTCAAGAGCCGCCTTGACGACGGACAGGCGGCTTTTTGGATTCAAAGGTCGATTCCAGCCGAAGCAAATAACCAAGCCGTATCGCCGCGCGCTCCACTAAGTCAGCCGCGTTGGCGATTGATTCGTCCAGAGGCATCGGCGCGGTGACGATAGGCAGCACCGCCCACACGCCCGCATCGTGCAGCAGCGCATCGTCCGCCTTCAGCCCGCCGACGATGGCGACGGTTGGCACGCCATGAGCACGCGCCCGCCGTGCCACGCCAATCGGTCCTTTGCCATGCACGGTCTGCTCGTCCATCTGCCCTTCCCCGGTAATCACGAGATCGGCGTCGCTCAGCAGGTCATCGAACTGGGAATGTTCTAACAGCAGGTCAATCCCCGACTGAATGCGCCCGCCGAGAAATGCCATCAGCCCGGCGCTGAGCGCGCCTGCCGCGCCGCCGCCGGGCGTTTCACGGACGTCGATGCCAACCTGTTCGGCAACCAGCGTGAAGAAGTGGCGCAGATTCATTTCCAGCGAACGAACGTCTTCTGGACTCGCGCCCTTTTGCGGACCAAACACCGCCGCCGCGCCCGCCGCTCCGAGCGTCGGATTGTCCACGTCGGACGCGATGACGACCTCAACCGAGCGCCAGCGCGGGTCAAGTCGGGAGACGTCAATCGTTCGGATGCGATGCAGGTTGCCACCCCCCGGCTCCACGTCGATGCCTTCGGCGTCCAGAAGGCGAACGCCCAATGCCTGCATACAGCCGGCGCCGCCGTCGACCGTCGCGCTGCCGCCCATGCCGACGATGATTCGCCTCGCGCCCGTGTCCAGCGCCGCCTGTAAAAGCTGCCCCGTGCCATAGGTGGTCGCGCGCAGCGGGTCGCGCTCCTCATGAGCGAGCAGTTCCAGCCCGGACGTCAGCGCCATCTCGATCACCGCCGTTCGTCCGTCCGGCAGCACGCCAAACGCCGAACGCACCGCGCGTCCAAGCGGATCATGCGTTGTCAGCTCGAGCGTTTCGCCGCCATTTCTGAGAAAAGCATTAAGAGTCCCATTACCCCCATCGGCAATGGGTATATAATGTAATGTAATCTGTAGCAATGAGCGTTCGAGCCCGCGACCAATCGCATCGGCAACCTGCTCAGCGGACAGGCTGTTCTTGTAAGCGCCGGAAGCGACGATAATCTTCACTCTAATGAAATTCCGTAAGAAGGTATGATATAATCGGGTCTTTGCTAAATATCATCGGTAAGGACGTTACGCCATTCTGAAGATTTCCGGTATGTTCGCGCAAGCGGTGACTATAATACGCAGGGACAGAACGCGCTATCGAAACTCTCTGACCATGTAGTAGAAGTGAGCGTATTTGTGTTTGAAGGTCGTTGGGCGCTTGTGGTGGAGGATGACGCGCACAGCCTGATGGCGATCAGCGCGCTGCTCAAAGAGCTTGGCATCCTCTACAAGCGAAATACAACCGGAAGCGACGTGGTCGAAAAGGCGCTGTCGATGCGCCCGAAGCCTGACTTCATCCTGCTCGACCTGAACCTGCCGCATGGCGACGCCTTCCAGATTCTCCGCGCATTCAAGGCGCATCCCCTGCTTGCCCGCGTGCCCGTGATCGCGATTGCCGACGAACGCTACCATGACCTGATCTCCAAAACCCGCGCTGCCGGGTTTGCCGGGTTCATCGCCAAACCCCTCCCCCGCCGCATGTTCGGTGAGCTGCTTCAGCGCATCCTGGGGGGCGAACAGGTCTGGCAAGTGCTCGCCTGAACACATCCCTGCTATAAAGCATTCCCCTCAATCAGAATCCGTTCCTCACAACGACGCTAGGCGGCTTGCACAGCGCGCGGTATCATCGGTTGCTATCTGGCTGAATAAGGAACTGCCTCGATGATGGATAGCCAGCACGCCTACAGCATGATTGAGCGCGGCGGTCTCGTCGCGGGAATGCGCGGCAATTTTCCGCCGTCGGTCGCGCTGACGATTGCCGAAATCTTATTGAGCGAAGGCATCCCCGTGGTGGAACTCACGATGAATTCCACGGAGCCGATTGAAACCATGCAGGCACTGAAGGCGGAATTCGGGGATGCGGCGTGCGTGGGCATGGGCACCGTGCTCGACACGCCGACGGCGCGGCGGGTCGTTCACGCGGGCGCGGATATGGTCGTATCGCCCGCCTTCAGCGCCGAAGTGGTGGACTACGTCCAGCGCGCCAACGTCCTGATGATCCCCGGTGTGATCACGCCGTCCGAAGCCGTGAATGCCTGGGGAACGGGCGTCAAGCTGTTGAAGATTTTTCCCGTGGGCACGCTTGGCGTGGATTATTTCAGTGCCGTGCGCCAGCCGCTCGATCACATCAAATTCATGTGCAACGGCGGCACCAGCGACGCCAACGTGGGCGCATTCATCAAGGCGGGCGCGGTGGCGTGTGGCATGGCAGGCTGGCTCACGGGCGACGGCTCGATGCCGCTCGAAACCATCCGTCAGCGCGCGCGAACGCTGCGCCGCATTGTGGACGAGACGCGCGAAACCAGCGGCGTGGTGTCGTAAAAAATCGCCACGCAGAGCGGCGATAGTCGGGTTTGCCCGTAGAATAAGCATCAGCGTCGGTTTACCACACAAAGACCATGCCTTCCTTACGAATCGTCGTCAAAGTCGGCACGAGCATCCTCACGAATGGCACGCCCCGGCTCCACCGCCAGCGCATGTTGGAAATCGTCCAGCAGGCGGCGCGGCTGCACGAGGCGGGGTATGAGATCGTGCTCGTCTCCTCCGGCGCGGTCGCGGCGGGGCGCGAACGTCTCGGCTTTCCCGACCTGAGCCGCTCCGTCTCCTCCAAGCAGATGCTGAGCGCGGTCGGTCAAAGCCGCCTGATGCAGATTTACGGTGAATTGTTCGACATTTTTAACATCGTCGTCGGACAGGTCCTGCTCAC
>CALMDI010000139.1 GCA_937864975.1 uncultured Chloroflexota bacterium
CCCGCCTGACGCGCGATATCGGCGCGAAGCGACTCCAGTTCTGCCTTCGTGGGCAGTCGCCCTTCCCACAGCAGGAAGACTACCTCTTCATACAGCGCGTGCGCCGCGAGGTCTTCGATTTTGTAGCCGGCGTAGATCAGCTTGCCTTCCGCGCCGTTGACAAAGCTGAGTTTGGACTCGTCGATGATGATGTCGTCCAAGCCCTTGTGAATTTGAACCTGTTCCGCCATGAGAAGCTCCCTTACCGTGGTAAGACTCCGTACAAGCCCGACGCCGGGCTATCGCAGGTCGCCTTGTGGTTGCTGTCGAACCGAGGAAAGTATATGTGCCGCAAATTAAAACGCCGTGAACGTTACGGGTCAAACCGTCGCGGTGGGATTGACGCGCAATCGTGCCGAGTATACCACCGCCTCCCCTCCGAATCAACGTGAATCGAGCGTAAATGTCGGCAGAATCGCGCTTTGGTTGCGTTGCGATCAGTCCTCACGATCTCTTCCGTTGGTTGTACCACGACAGATAATAGTAGCCACCTGGCTACCTGACATACGCTTTGTCGCTCGCTCATAATTGCGACTCCCTCTTAATGTAAAAAGTAAGGAGCCACGATGAAAGCGCTCTGCTGGCATGGCACCGAAGACGTTCGCATCGACACAGTTCCCGACCCCCAGATTGTCGATCCGACCGATGTGATTATCCGTGTTACGTCGACCGCCATCTGCGGTTCCGACCTGCATCTTTATGGCGGCTTGATGCCGACCATGAAAGCGGGTGACGTTCTGGGACACGAGCCAATGGGCGAAGTCATCGAAGTCGGCAGCGCGGTGAGAAAACTCCAGGTCGGTGACCGGATCGTCGTCCCGTTTACCATCTCGTGCGGTCATTGTGAATTCTGCGAGCAGACCCTGTTCGCGCTTTGCGACAACACGAACCCCAACGCGGAGATGGCGGCAAAGGTCATGGGACAGTCGCCCGCGGGCTTGCTGGGTTATTCCCACATGCTCGGCGGCTACGCAGGCGGTCAGGCGGAATATTTACGTGTTCCACACGCCGACGTTGGCGCGCTCAAGATCACGTCCGGGCTGCCGGATGAGAAAGTCTTGTTCCTGTCCGACATCTTCCCGACCGGCTACATGGCGGCGGAAAACGCCGAGATTCAGCCCGGCGATACGGTCGCCATCTGGGGCTGCGGTCCCGTTGGACAGTTCACCATTCAAAGCGCCTGGATGCTGGGCGCGGGACGGGTGATTGCTATTGATTACGTGCAGGAACGGCTGGACATGGCGCGGACCTATGGAAAGGCGGAGGTCATCAATTTCGATAAAGAGGACGTATACGAACGCCTGATGGAAATGACCAACGGACGCCTGCCGGACTGCTGCATCGATGCCGTCGGCACCGAAGCCCACGGCGCGGGCACCTTTGATGCGGTCGTCGATATGGCGAAGGAATTGATGCACGTTGCCACCGACCGACCGCACGTTCTGCGCGAGATCATCTACTGCTGCCGCAAGGGCGGCAATCTGTCCATTCCCGGCGTCTACATTTCGCATCTTGACGCCATCCCGTTTGGTCCCGCGATGAACAAGGGACTGACCATGAAGATGGGGCAGACGCATGTGCCGCGTTATTACGACAAGCTGCTGCCGAAGATCGAGTCGGGTGAGATTGACCCATCCTTCGTCGTCACGCACCGCCTGCCGCTCGACGAAGCACCGGACGCTTATAAGATGTTCCGCGAAAAGAAAGACGGCTATATCAAGGTCGTGCTGAACCCGTAGGAACCGGCAAGACAGCATCGCCCTTTGGCGATACGCGACGACCCATTCCCGATTTCGGGTGACGTTTTCTTAAAATCCTTTGGAGGGCTTGAAATCTTCCGAAAGGCGTGTTAGGCTAATCCACATGATTACGTCTAACCTCGCTCAGTCCTGTCGCCGCGCCATGTGCCCCATGGTGTGTATGTGTATGCATAGCCTTCGGGTGACGACCGGGACGTGAGGTGCTCAGCGGCGGGTTCGCCGCACGTGTGTGCAGACATGAAGAGCCGACCGTCCTGGTCGGCTCTTTTCGTTTGCGATTGCGGATAGGGGAATCGAATGCAGATCGTTTTAGACCCGGCGCTTCAGGCGCGCATCTTCGAGCAGATGGAAGCCAGCTACCCCAACGAGGGTGGCGGGTTCCTGCTCGGCGTGCAAACGGGCGACGCGGTGCAAGTTCGCGACATCATTCAAATTAACAACGTCTTCGCCGCGGAGGAACAGTATCACCGTTACGCGATGACTCCCCAGGACTGGGCGCGGCTCGAAGATCAGGCGGACGAACGCGGGTTGTCCCTCGTAGGCTACTATCACAGCCACCCCGATTCGCCCGCCATCCCCTCCGTTTACGACCGCGATCATGCCCTGCCCAATTTCGTCTACATCATCACGTCCGTTCAAAGTGCGAACGCAGTGGACATGCGCGTCTGGCATCTTCAGCCCGACCGCGCGCAGTTCGCCGCCGATACGCTGGTTGTTCAGGAGTCAGGAGGCGCGCAGGCATAATCTCGTCAGCCCTGGCTGTGTCTCCGGCGCATCGTGCCGGGCGACGCGCCGTGAGTGAAGAAACATATTTTGCCAGCATAGAGATTTCACAGAGGAGCAGATCATGGTTGAGCCACTCGTTTCCACCCAATGGGTCATCGACAATAAGGACAACCCCAACGTCCGGTTGGTGGAAGTCGACGTCGATACGACGCAGTACGAAACCGGGCACATCCCCGGCGCGGTGTCCTTCAACTGGCAGACGCAGCTTCAGGATCAGGTCGCGCGCGACATCATCAGCAAGGAAGAGTTGGAACGCCTGCTGAGCAGCGCCGGCATCACCCCACAAACGCACATCGTCCTCTACGGCGACAACAACAACTGGTTCGCCGCCTATGCCTTCTGGATTCTGAAATACTACGGGCACGAGAACGTGTCGCTGGTCGACGGCGGGCGCAAGAAGTGGCTTGCCGAGCAGCGCGAAACGACTACCGACGCGCCGAGCTATCCCCAATCCAATTACAAAGTTTCAAATATCAATCAGAACTACCGCGCCGACCGCGATTACGTCCGCCAGCGGCTTGAGAACGACCGTGTCGCCCTGGTCGACGTTCGCTCGCCCGCCGAATACACGGGCGAGATCATCGCGCCCCCCGGCATGAGCGAGACCGCGCAACGTCCCGGTCATATTCCCAGCGCCAGGAACATTCCCTGGGCGCAGGCGGTCGCGGAAGACGGCACCTTCAAGAGCCGCGACGAGCTGGAAAAACTCTACGGCGGCAAGGGAGTCAGCAAGGACGCCGACGAAGTGGTCACCTACTGCCGCATCGGCGAGCGCAGCAGCCACACGTGGTTCGCCCTGCGCTACATTCTCGGCTACGACAACGTCCGTAACTACGACGGCTCATGGACGGAATGGGGCAACCTGATCGGTTCGCCCATCCGCAAGGGCGACCAGCCGTAAGATTGCTCACAGCCGTCAGCTTTCCGCTTTTGGCTGATCGCTGACAGCCGAATTTCACACACGATGAATTGAGGATTCAGACAATGGCAAACGTGAACGGAAAACAACTGCATTTCGAGACGCAGGCGCTGCACGCGGGCTACCAGCCCGACCCCGCCACCGGGGCGCGCGCCGTACCGATTTATCAGACGACTTCGTACCAGTTCCGCGACACCGACCACGCGCAGGCGCTCTTCGCCCTCGCGGAGCCGGGCAACATCTACACCCGCATTATGAACCCGACCACGACTGTCTTCGAGGAGCGCATCGCGGCGCTGGAAGGCGGCGTGGCGGCGCTGGCGACGGCATCCGGTCAGTTTGCCGAAACCCTTACGTCGCTGACCCTCGCGAACGCGGGCGACGAGATTATTTCGTCGGTGGCGCTCTACGGCGGCACCTACACGCTGTTCAAGTACAGCCTCGACCGCCTCGGCATCAAAACCCATTTTGTCGAAGGCACGAGCGTCGAAGATTTCGAGAAGCACGTCAACGACAAAACAAAGGCGATCTACCTCGAAGTCATCGGCAACCCGAAGCTCGAAATTC
>CALMDI010000140.1 GCA_937864975.1 uncultured Chloroflexota bacterium
GTTCTCACCGGGCAGCACAACGTGGGTTATTTCCTGCGCCCATGCGGGCAGAATACCACCCAAAATAATTGAGCCGATCACCACCGTCATTACAAGCCGCTTTGCGGACAAATGGCGCATCACGTTTCCTCTCCTTGTCTCGATCAATGGACGATTGCCTGCGGTTTACGACCCTTACGACACGATGGTGTGTATTTTCTAACCAGAATAGAAAACGCGCAAGCGGGGAAGGGCGATTGCTGCGATTTTGCAATATGCATACAATTCAAACCTGAGACAGAGATTGACACAGAGATAAAGCATCCATCCTATGCTTCTACGCGCCTATCGGGTCACGGATCGTTTCGGCATTGTCCTATTAAAGAGCAGCGTGGCGCTGACGGACGCCACCCTCGCCGGGCTGGTCGTCGTGCGGCGCGCGGCTTCCGCGGTGCTGGCGCGCGTGCTTACGCTTCTCGCGGCGGTGCTCGGCGTTGGGCTGCTCGGCTTGCGCGGGCTGGGCTTGGGCTTGCGACAGGTCGGCATCGTGCTGGGGCGGTTCGTGGTCGCCCTTGCCCGGCTCCTCGTTCTGGTCGTGGGCGCGCTTTTCGGCGTGCTGGTCTCGCTGCTGCGCGTTAGCTTTTCCACGGGTGGGAACGTCGCGCGGGGCACGACACGGGTTTCGGGGCGCGTGGCGCGGTCTGCCGGAGCCGCCGCGACGGGAACGATGGCGCGACGGACGGCGCGCGCCGAGATCACCACCACTGTCAGCGAAGATCCGCTGCGCGTGCAAAATCGCGTGTTGAGCGCGCTGGTCGTCCTGCTCGGCGTGGCGGTGCTTGGCGTGATCCTCTGGGCAACCGATCCGGGACGGACGACCGGAACGCCGATCAGCGCCAATCTGGCGCCTGTCGCCGCGGCGCAGTCCAATCTGCAACCTGTCGCCAGTAACGGAACCCCGCAGACCACGCCGCAGGGCATCGTGTCCGCGCCCACGCTTGCCGCGCTGCCGTCGCCTGTGCCCACGGCGACGTCGCTGCCGTCGATTCTGGAGGTGCGCGGCAGTCTGGCATACGTCGTCCGCGAGAGCGGACAAACCGATATCTGGGCGCTTCCGGTCGGCAGTCGCAATCCGGTTCGGATGACCAACAGCCCGGAAGATGAGCGCGATCCCGCGTGGTCCCCGGATGGGCGCAAGCTTGCCTATGCCTCGCGGCAGGAGGGCAATTGGGAACTCTATGTCTACGATCTGACGCGCGACGAGACGACCCGCATGACGTATGATCTGTCGTTCCAGGGCGCGCCGCAGTGGAGTCCAGACGGCGAATGGCTGGTCTACGAGAGCTATCAGGGCAACAACCTGGACGTGTACGTGATGCGGATCGACGGCTCGCAAGCGCCACTGCGGCTGACCGATCATGCGCTGCCAGATTTCTCGCCCGCGTGGTCGCCCGATGGGCGCACAATTGCGTTCATCTCCTGGCGAGAGGGCAATCAGGACATTTTCCTGTTCTCGCTGGACGACCCACGCGACGAAGCCGTCGTTAACCTGACCAATACGCCGGATCGCGACGAGGATTACCCGGCATGGTCGCCCGATGGCAAGCTGCTTGCTTTCAGCGCCATTGACGAGGGGTTGGAGAAAGTCTTTGTCCAGCAGGTGGAAAACCCGGACGCAGCGCCGCAGGTTCTGGAGCGCGGGCGCTCGCCTTCGTGGTCGCCGGACGGGACGAGCATCGTCTTTACGGTCGATTCGTCGGACAGCACGCATCTCGTCGCGGGACCGTTCGCGGATTCAGGGATCGCGACCGAAATTATTCCCGTACCGCGCGGAGCGACCGACCCGGTGTGGACATCCGCGCCGCTGCCGCAGCAGCTCGTGAATTCCGGCGGGCTTGACCCGGCGATTACCGAACCGCTGTACATCGAGCAGGAGAACGAGCCGCGCGGCGACCCGCCCTTCCGCCTCAACGTGCTCAATAACGTCAGCGCGCCAAACGCGATTCTGAGCGAGCGCGTCAACGATTCCTTTATGGCGCTGCGCGAGCAAGCCTCCGACCGGATCGGCTGGGATTTTCTGGGTCAGCTTGAGGACGCCTTCTGGCAGATCGAGCGCCCGCCGCAGCCCGGCGAGGAGCGCCGGAACTGGCTGATGACCGGGCGCGGCTTCGCCATGAATCGCAACGCCATTGTCGGTTTTCCCGCGCCCATCGAGGTTGTTCGTGAAGAACTCGACGTGAATACGTATTGGCGCGTCTTCGTCCGCGTTTCCGACGAAGCGCAGTCCGGGCAGTTGGGCGAGCCGCTGCGTCGAATGCCGTGGGATTTCGCCAGTCGCAACCAGGGCGATGTCGAAGCCTACAATCAGGGTGGGCGCATTCGCCGGGAGATGCCGGCGGGGTATTACATCGACCTGACGCAGCTTGCCGAGGATTTCGGCTGGACGCGGGTTCCGGCAGGCAGCGACTGGCGGCGTAACTTTAACAGCACGAATTACTGGCTGTTCCAGAAGCGGGATGGCTTGACCTGGTACGACGCGATGCGCGAGCTGTACCCGGAGGCGCAGCTTGGCGGCTTCGCGCCGCCCGCGGTCACGCCGTCCGCGCCGCTGCCCGACCCGATCACGCAGGTGCAGCAGGGGAGCGATGCGGCTGTGCAGGTGACGACCGACGACGCTACTGAAGAAACAGGGTCGTAACCCGCCATGCGCCGTCTTTTCAGCAATCTGACCACATTTGTCCTGCTGTCGCTGGTGCTGGGCGTCTTTGGGCTGATCGTGTGGCTGAACGCGCGTCCGGCTCCTGCCGTGGTGGTGGTCGTTCCCACCGAGCCTGTGCCAACG
Organism: uncultured Chloroflexota bacterium; assembly: GCA_937864975.1. Taxonomy (GTDB): domain Bacteria; phylum Chloroflexota; class Anaerolineae; order Aggregatilineales; family Phototrophicaceae; genus ZC4RG36. The sequence continues at coordinate 2,822 of CALMDI010000140.1, forward strand.
CAGGATGGAAACGCCTGGCAGGATATTCTGCGACAGGGGTTCGGGTCCAACAGCACGCCGCTGCCCACCGTTGCCATTCCGACCGCGCAGTTCGAGCCGCCCACACTTGCCTTCAGCGCCGCGCCCAACAGCTCACCGCTTGCACCCGGTGAAATCGACGTGGATGAAACTGCCGCGCCGGTGCAGCTTGGCGTGACGCCAACGCCGCCGCCCCCCACCGCCGCCGTGCTGGCGACCGATATCCCGGTGACGGCGCAGGTCGTGACCCGTCCGCCGTCGTCGTGGCAGCCACCGCCGCTCGTCCCGCCGATTTCGCGCGATCCCTACGGGCGCGATCATTACTGGTTTATCCGCCCGGTCGATTCCGACGCGATTAACTATGGCAGCGACTTTTATCCCTTCGGCGCGGATGGCAACGAGCAGTTTACGGCGCGCGTGCATCACGGCGTCGATATGGCAAATCCGATTGGCGAAACCGTGCGCGCCGCTGGTTCGGGATACGTATACTGGGCGTCGGATGGCTTGCGCGTGGAGGGCGGCGTCTTTGAAAATTCTCCGAGCTACGGCAATGTCGTCGTCATCGAGCATGACTTTGGTTACCGCGGGCAAAAACTCTGGACGATCTACGCGCATCTGTCGGCGGCGCTGGTGACGCCCGGTCAATACGTGAATACAGGGGATGTCATCGGGCTGATCGGCAATACCGGGAACGTGACCGGACCGCACGTCCATTTCGAGGTGCGCTCGGGTGGCGCCGCGATTGATCCGATGGGCTACCTGTAGACCCGTAGCCCGCCCGCGCTCAGCGTCGTTTATACTTTGCAAGTAGGAAGCGATGTCTCTCCGAGGACGTCGCTCCCTCGTCTCCCGACGCGCACCGGCCGCCCCTCGTGGGCGGCCGCGTGCTGTCCCGGGCCGCGTCCTAGGCCGCTTCGCGGCGCGGGCTGCGGTAGCTGTCGCCCGTGAGATGGCCGGGCAGCTCCTCGACCGCGACGACGTGCAGGTCGGGGAGCGCGCGCCAGCGCTCGTCGAGCCCGAGGCCGTAGCCGGCGAAGAGCTCGTCGGGCACGGTGAAGCCGACGTAGTCGAGGGGGACGTCCTCGACGAGCCGGCGGTAGGGCCGGTCGAGCAGCGACACGGCGGAGAGGCTGGCCGGATCGCGCAGAGCCAGCGTGCGGGCGAGGAAGTTCAGCGTCAGGCCCGTGTCGACCACGTCCTCGACGACGAGCACGTGCCGGCCGACGACCGGCGTGTCGAGGTCCTTGAGCAGCTTGACGGCTCCGGAGCGGCCGCTCGAGTACGCCGCCAGCTCGAGGAAGTCGATCCCGTGCGGGATCGGGAGCGCCCGCGAGAGGTCGGTGAGGAAGACCGCGCTCGACTTGAGCGGCGCCACGAGCAGCGGCTCGCGGCCGGCGTAGGCGCCGGCCAGCTCCGCACCCAGCTCGAGCACGCGCTGCTCGATCTCGCCGCGGGAGAGGTAGACGTCGCCGATCGGGGGGCCCTCGGCCGCGAGACGGTCGGCGAGCACTAGCCGGCGAGCTTGAGCCGCAGGCGCTGAGCGAGGCGCTCGATGTCGCGGCGGTAGAAGAGCTTGACGTTGACGTGCGGGTACTGGCGGCGCAGCTCGCGGAGCTTGCGGTTCTTGCGGGTCACGAGCGACTGCCGCATCACCGTCACCTCGACGTAGAGATCCTGCTCGGGCAGGTAGAAGTCGGGCGTGAACGCGCTCGTGACGCGGCCGTCGGCGTCGCGCTCGAGCACGAACGTCGTCGGCTCGTACTCCCAGGGGACGCCGTAGTAGTCGAGCATCTTCGCGCACTCCAGCTCGACCTCGTTGACGAATCTGGGCGGGACGGAGCCGGCGAAGGCGCGAAACGCGGGCTGGTGCGCGGGCACGAGCCTCAAGGTAGCGAGCGGCCCGGACGGCGCTCGCCCGCGACCTCCTATGCTTGCTGGCATGTCCGAGCCGGCTGAGGGCACCAGCTTCACGATCGCCCATCTCTCCGATCTCCACTGCGGCGGCCAGTACTTCGTCCCGGGCCTGCTCGAGCGGGCGATCGGCGAGATCAACGACCTCGAGCCGGACATCGTCGTCTGCTCCGGCGACCTGACGACGTTCGGGTTCAAGCACGAGTACGAGGAGGCGCGCCGCTACCTCGACAAGGTCGAGTGCGAGGCGATGGTCGTGATCCCGGGCAACCACGACTCCCGCAACGTCGGCTACGTCCACTTCGAGGAGCTCTTCGGCGACCGCAACTCGGTCCTGCGCGTCGGCCCGGCGACGGTGGTCGCCGTCGACTCGACCGAGCCGGATCTCGACCACGGCCAGATC
>CALMDI010000141.1 GCA_937864975.1 uncultured Chloroflexota bacterium
CGCTCGTGGCATGGACGCTGACCGGCGAGGCGCTGGCGGCGCGCGCTGCCGCTGCCGCGGTTGCCGAGCCGTCGCTGCTGGGCGACAGGGCGCGCGCCGAGGACGCGCTGGCGGTGCAGGCGGAAGCGATCAACATCTTCATCAACATCCCGCCGGAACGCCGCCGTGACGAGGACGTGCGCTCGCTGCGGCAGACGCTTGGCTTTAGCCTGAGCGTGGTCACGGCGGCGTCGCCGGAAACAGGCTTTCACCTGATGGAAGAGCTTGCCGCGCTGCCCGATCCGGACGTGCGCTGGATCGTCCGTGAGAACATGAAGAAGAAGCGGCTTCAGGCGTGGCAGGATCGACTCGATACGCTCGAAACCGCCATGTTTCGCCCCGAACAGCCGGGAGATGATGAGTAAGAGGCTTGAATCATGTCAGGCGATGTGCTGCATTTCCGTATGGAACGCTTCGACGATGATGGCATCTACTACGTGGTCAATGGAGTCGAAATTGCGCTTGTGACCGATGGGCGATCCATCGAAGAAGCAATAAGCAATTTGCGTTCAGCAGTCGAATTATATTATGAGCGTGACGGGTTAATGGAGTTGCCGCGCCTTGTGGTGACATTCGGATAGCGTGAATGGAATCACAAACGCGCCCCATCCGAATCCTCCGCATCATCGCGCGCCTGAACGTGGGAGGTCCGGCGATCCACGTCGCGCTGCTGACCGAAAAGCTCAGCGCGCCCGATTACGAAAGCACGCTCGTCTGCGGCACGATTGAAGCGTCCGAGGGCGACATGACCTATTTCGCCCGCAGCCGTGGCGTCGAGCCGGTCGTTATTCCGGCGCTGGGGCGCGCGCTCAACCCGCTTGCCGACATACGCACCATCTGGACGCTCTACCGCCTCATCCGTCGTCTCAAGCCGGACATTGTGCATACGCACACGGCGAAGGCGGGCTTCACGGGGCGCGTGGCGGCGCGGCTGGCGGGAGTCCCTGTCATCATTCATACGTTTCATGGGCACGTGTTTCATGGCTACTTCGGTCCCCGAAAAACGCAGGCTTTCATGCGCCTGGAGCAGCTCGCCGCGCGCCTGACCGACCGGCTGATTACACTGACCGACGCGCTTCGCCGCGAGCTTGCCGACGACTATCGCATCGCCGGTCGTAAAAAGATCGTCGTGCTTCCACTCGGATTTGATCTGTCGTCGTTTCTGCACGCGGCACGCAAGAGTGGTGGCTTTCGCCGCGCGTGGAACATCCCCGAAGCCGTGCCGCTCGTCGGGATCGTCGGGCGGATGGTGCCTGTCAAAAATCACGCGCTGTTTCTGGAAGCGGCGGTGAAGCTGCGCGCGCAGATGCCCGACGTTCGGTTTGTGATGGTGGGGGACGGCGAGCTGCGCGCGGAGATCGAGGCGCAGGTCGATGCGCTCGGCTTGCGCGACGCGGTCACGTTCACCGGCTGGCAGCGCGACCTTGCGCCTATTTACGCCGACCTCGACGTGCTGGTGATGTGCAGCGTCAACGAGGGAACGCCCGTATCGGTCATCGAAGCGCTGGCGGCAGGGTGCCCGGTGGTCGCGACAGCCGTTGGCGGGCTGCCCGACTTGCTCGATGGCGGCGCGCTGGGGAGGCTGGTTCCATCCGGCGACGTCGATGTCTTGACGGCAGCGCTGGCGGACACGCTCCGAAATCCGCCCGACATGACCGCGGCGCGGGGGCTGATGCAGGAACGCTATAGTATCGACCGCCTCGTGCGCGATCTGGACGCGCTCTATCGCGACCTTCTGGCGAAGAAACGCTGAGGTGACGTTAGGCGGATACGGCGCGTTTGAACACGCAGAAGTACTGGCTTGTCCACACGCGCCCGGAGTTGTCTTCGACCATGATGTCGGCATTATTGCCCACGCGCGCAGGCTGCATGTGAACGAGTTCCCATCCCTGTTCGCCCAGCGCGTTCAGCCGTGGAATCATGGCTTCAGGCGTATACATCGGAATGCCCGATTTCCAATCGCGCATTCGCAGCAGAAAGTCTTCTTCCTGACGCGCGTCGGCTTGTAAAAACGTGGTCAGGTATTCCCATTGGGTCACGGCGGCTTCCTCGTCGGTGTGCCTGATGAAATCTTCTCTCATTTTATACGGGTGCGCTCGGTTGCGGGTTGCAAAACAACAGCCGGGGAGAGCGCTGTGCTTTCCCCGGCGGCTGGTGTGTTAAGGTTGTGTTGCGATCTTCGGCTCAATCGCCAATGGCTGGAGCCGTCAGACGCTTGCCGCCCTCAGCCGGAAGGTTTCCAGACGCTGAACGAGACGCGCACCCCTGACCGCTGTTCTATCCGCGTGTAAATTGGCTTGAGCGACGGTTATGCCTGCTGCGCCTGCTGCCGTGTCTGGCGGCGTGCAACGTCCAGCAGCGGCAGGACGGCGAGCAGGATCACGCACGAGGTCATACCGACGACGCTGCCGTAAATCATCGCCAGCGTTGCCTTCAGTTCGGAAGTCGTCCCGATGCTGTAACCGTAAAACATGCCTGCCGTCATCAGCACAAGGAGCAGAAGAAGAGCGTAGCGGGTTGTCGTGCTCATGGAACACCTCGACTTGTCAGAACCATTAACCAAAATCGCTATTTCATTTCTATCACAACTATTCCTTAATTGTAAAGCAGAATTAACGCTTTTTACACTCTTCATAACCCTGCCTGCTGCGCGGCAACCGTATGCTAAAATACTCGGTTTATACTTCGCGCCCTGTCCTGAAGGAGCCGCATGAGTCGCGCCCGCTTCGCCTGGCTGTGGTTAATCCCCTTCCTGCTCATCTCCTTCTGGCTTGGGAGCCGGAACCTGAATGCCGACCCGGTGTGGATGGACGAATACGCCTCCGTGCTTGACGCGCTGGGCTTTGACGACGCGCCGCGCCCGACGCTCGACGTGTGGCAGGGCGTTGGGACGCGCAACCCGTGGCACGCGCCCGGCTTTTTCATGACCTTGAACGTCTGGGGTAGGCTGGTCGGTCGAGAACCGCCTGTCCTCCGGGTGCTGGCGCTGCTCGTGGGGATGCTGGCGGTTGCATGGACGTATCGCCTGGGGCGGGCGATGGTGTCGCCGCGCGTTGGGGTTTACGCGGCGGCGATCCTGGGGTCGTCGGCGTTCTTCGTGTATTACCTGCACGAACTGCGAATGTATACGCTGTTTGCCATGCTGACCGCCTTCACGCTCTGGGCGTATTTGCGGGTGGTTCACCGACGCCGCGAGCCGACGCGCTGGCACTGGCTGGGGCTGCTGGTTGGCGCGATTGGGCTGCTCTACACGCATTATTTTGCCTCGCTGCCGCTGGCGGTGATCGGACTGTATCACCTGTGGCTCGGCTGGAAAGCGTGGCGAGGTCAGGCGATTTCGCCGCGCCGCTGGTGGACGGTCGTCGGCGTGCTGGCGCTGGCTGGATTGACGTTCCTACCCTGGTTGGGGTTCCTCGCCGCCGGGCTTGGACGCGCCGCCGAAGCGGATGAGCTGCGCGCGCGGGCGCTGACTCCGCTCGAGGCGACCGAACGGCTGGCGTACCTCTTTAGCAACGGAGCGGTACTCCTGCTGGGGGCGCTGCTCGTGCTGGCGGCGATTTACGTCGTTCGCCGCCGGGGGCGGGGATGGCAAGCCTGGTATTTCACGGGTAGTCTGCTGGTCGTTTTGCTGACGGCGAACGCGATTTTGCAGCTCATGCACGGCGGGCGCATTCGCTACATGATGGGCTTGTTCCCCCTGCTGTCGGTGCTGGTTGGCGTGGGGCTGGCGTGGCTGCCCCGGCGGATCGCGGCGGTCATTTTGCTGGCGTGGGTTTCGCTGGGCGTGTGGAACAGCAGCAATGCCGAGTTTGGCGACGTGGACGGCACCCTGCCGCAGTATCCGACGCATCGCGTCGTCCAATCGCTTCGGGGGGACGCCCTGCCGAGCGACGTGGTCGTCAACTTCGAGGCGGATCTCGCCAACCGCCACTTTTCCAATATGGGCAGGCTGTATTTCGAGACGATCCCGGTTGGGTACATGGTCGTGACCGGGCTTGGCGAGGAGGTCGGCGTGCAGCGCGCGGTGCTCGACGGGCAGGAGGTGGTCGCGCCGCCGCTGGACGTGGCATTGAACTACGAGCGCCTCTGGCTCAGCGTAATGCCGGGTCGCGAGCCGGAAGCCTACGATACATTCGTGTCGCGGCTTACACGCGACTACACACTGTGCGCCGTCCCTGCCGACGAACCGGATATGTTCATGACGCTGTGGGCGCGCGCGGAAGCCTGCTGCTTCACGGGCGACTCGTTCCAGCCGCGCTTCCGTTTTGGCGACGGAATCACGCTTGGGGACGCGCCCGCTTTTCCCGATCAGGCGGACGACACGCTGATGGTCGGGCTGCTGTGGCAGATCACGGGCGATGTGCCGCCGCATCTGTATTCGGTCGGTGTCCAGGTCTTTGACGCGGCGGGCGAGAAAGTTTTGCAATCGGATTACGGATTAGAGGCGCAGGCGTATACCTGCGGCGCGACCCCGCTCGACGTCAGCAATCTGCCGCCGGGAGATTACGAGGTGCGGGTGACGGTGTACAACTGGCAGACCGGTGAGCGCTTGCCCGGTACCGTGCTGGCTTCGGGAGAAGGCGGAGAACTCCTGACGGTAGGGCGATTTGAGAAGACCGCAGCCCCACGTAATCCCTGAAGGGAAGCTTCGCATAAAGCGGAGATAAGAGTTTAGAGTCTATCTGCAAATCCGATTTCGCCGCAAAACGGAACTGATTTCGGGCGGGTCAGAGGGGCTTTAGTGCCCTTCCCGCCCGAAAAACTCAGCCGGGCGGCTTTAGCCCCCGGCGCTGCTTACCGCCCCAGAGCTTTATAAATTGCCGTCGCCACCAGCCCGATGCTAAACGCCATACTGTAGTAAATCGCCAATGGCTGCGCGCCGCGCCGCCACAGCAGCCAGAGCGACAGCGCCGCCAGAATCGCCACGACGATCAAATCCAACCCGATCTGCTCGAACGCGAGGTTGGCGAAGATGCCCGCCGCGATGAAGACTCCGTTGACGACCAACAGGATTTTGTCGCGTGTCGTGAGGAGCGCGGGGTGCGGGAAGGCGACCTGAAGCAGCAGGAGCGAAGCATTGACGAGGACGAAGCCGATAAAGAACAGGTAGTGCGAAAATTCGTCGTCATTGTAGCGAATGATCGAGCAGAGCGCGCCCGTGTCCTCTGCGGGGCAGAAGCGCGCGTGCAGATAGTTCGTCACTTCATGGTCGCCGTAGCTCGCGCCGAGCAGGTAGACGCCGACGATGAAGACCACGCCCAAGCCAAGCTGCCACGCGGCAGCGGCGGCGCGCGGATTTCGCTCAAGCTGTTTTTTCAGCAGATAGAATGCGACGAGACTGATGAGCGGCAGCACCAGCATATTGTTGAAATCCACCCAGCGCAGAAATTCGTTGGGCGCGACGTAGCCGAGGGTGAGGCTGCTCAGGCGGTTGATCGACAGCAGCACGACGACAACGGACTGAATGGTCAGCAGGGCGTGAATCCGGTTGATCGCGTGCCCGCTGCCTTCCTCACGAACCCCGGCGACACTCGCGTTCATGAGCAAAGCCTCCGCGTGATGATCTTATGAGCTGCGATTACTCTACCACGGGTTCGGGAATCTCGCGGTACTGCCGCAGAATAGGAACCCGAACTGCCATGAAGGCGACGACCAGCAGCGTTGCGACGCCGCCGAAGACGACGGAGAAGGGCGCGCCCGCCGCGCGCGCCACGACGCCCGCTTCAAACTCGCCAAGCTGCGGACCGCCCTTGAAGAAGATCATATTGACC
>CALMDI010000142.1 GCA_937864975.1 uncultured Chloroflexota bacterium
GTCCGTGCGTGTGATGAGGCTGCGCGCCTGACGCACCACCGTCCGGTCGCCCGCGCGCGCGCCGCCGACAAACGGGATCGGAATCGGCAGATTCGCCGGTGGGCGGGCGCTCTCGCCCAGCATCATCATGCCCGACACGGGAAGCAGCGCGACGCAGCGTTCGGCAGCTTTGCGCGGCTTCAGCAGAAGCCGTTTTTGCGCGTTCGCCCACGGGATCAGATGTTTTGCGCCCAGATACGCGGGCAAGCCTTCTTCGTTGAGAACGGCGTCGACGTAGCCCGCCGCCAGCGCCCGGTCGTCCAGGTGCGGCGCGGCGTCGATCATCGCCCGCACCGCGTCGGCGTTCGTCTTTCGCCCTTCGGCGATGCCATCCACCAGAATCTGATAGCGCTAGTCGAGCAGCCATTCCAACTGCGCGCGTCCTTCGGGCGAGATGTCGCCGCGCGTGAAACGGTCGAACGCGCCTTTGTACGGCGAGATCGCCACGACGTCGAGCGTGATGCCAAGCGTATCGAGCGCGTCCTTCAAAAATACGGTTTCATCGCGCAGCCCCACCGTCATTAACTCCCCGCCGGGTTGCAGCAGGATGGCGTCGCACCCGCTTGCCACGTAATAGGGACCGATGGTGTACATCGGCGCGGAAGCGATGACGCGCTTGCCTTTTGCGCGCAGACGCTGAATGCTGGCGCGCAGCGTCTGCAAATCTGCCAGCGACATCGCCAGCGCGCCCACGTGCAGGATCACCCCCCGCGGGCGGGGATCGTCGCCGATCTGCCGGAAGATGCGGTCAAGCTGCGTCAGGCTCAGCGGCGCGGAACCCTGCAAACGCTGCCGCAGCCAGCTGCGATGTTCCGGCAGGGAGGGAAGCGTCGATGGTAGATTGAGCAGGATATAGTCGAGGTGTTTGTGTCGCCGTCGCAGGCGGTTGCGAAGCGCCGTGATGCCGTTGGACAGATGCAGGAGCAGGCTCGGCGGTCGAATACGTTTCACAGGGGGAGTCTCATCAGAGGGTACCTGTCTTAGGATAGCGCAAATGAGCGCCTGTATCTACGTTGCGACTGGCGTTTCGGTAAGAACCGCCATAAGATGACGTGTAAGACTCGGCTCTTGTCAGCGCATTGCGATCTTGATAAACTTCGGCGCGGTTCTGTCGCCACCAAAGCGGTAATCTGTATGCTGCAATTCCTGACAGTCCTGTATGTTCTCTGCGCTGTCTTGCTGTCATTTTATGCATTGGGTCAAGTTGTCCTCCTGATCGCTTACCTGAGACACCGGCACGAGACCGTGTCGACGCCGAAGCTTACCCGGTTTCCAACCGTCGCCATCCAACTCCCGATCTATAACGAGCGCTACGTGGTCGAGCGGCTGCTGACCGCCGTCGCCAATCTCGATTACCCGCGCGACCGGCTCACCGTGCAGGTGCTGGACGACTCGACCGACGAGACGAGCGATCTGGTCGCCCGCCTCGTGACGGCGTTGCAGCAGAGCGGCTTGGATATTCAGCACATGCGCCGGGGCAGTCGAGCGGGCTACAAGGCGGGCGCGCTGCATTACGGCTTATCGCTGCTCGACACCGAGTACGTGGCGGTGCTCGACGCCGATTTTGTGCCGCCGCCGCCATTCCTGCGCCAGACCATTCCGCATCTGGTCGCGAACCCGGCGCTGGGCATGGTGCAGGGGCGCTGGGGACACCTGAACTGGCGCGGGAATCTCCTGACGATGGGGCAGGCGCTGGCGCTCGACGGGCATTTCATCGTCGAGCAGATGGGGCGCAATCGTTCGGGCTGGCTGATTAACTTCAACGGCTCCGGCGGCGTCTGGCGCACCGAGGCGATTAGAGATGCTGGTGGCTGGACGGATGACACGCTGACCGAAGACCTCGACCTGAGCTACCGCGCGCAGCTTAAGGGCTGGCAATTTCTCTACGTGCCCTCGGTTGTCGTGCCGGGCGAGCTGCCGCCGGAGCTTTCGGCATACAAGCAGCAGCAGGCGCGCTGGGCAAAAGGCGGAACCCAGTGCATGGCGATGCTGATCGGTCGGCTTTGGCAGTCGCGGCGTTTATCGCTCGCGCAGCGGATCATGGCGACCATGCACCTGTGCCAGTATTTGAACGCGCCGCTGATGATCCTGCTCGTCCTGCTCACGCCGCCGCTCATGCTGCTGACAGGTATGGAAGGGATGCCGCTCGGTCCGCTCGGATTAGCCGGTCTCGCGCCGCCGCTGGTCTACGCCGTGAGCCAGCACGCGCTTTACTCCGACTGGAAGCGCCGCTTCATGAGTTTTCCCGCGTTGATGGCGATTGGCACCGGGCTGGCGTGGAACAACACGCAGGCGGTCATCGAAGGCTTGACGCGGAAAAAAGGCGAGTTCAAGCGCACGCCGAAATACGCCGTCAACAGCCTGCTTCAGAATACCTACCGTCTGCGCGGCGACAGCTCGCTCCTGATTGAAGGCGCGTTGTCCATCTACGCCTTCTGGGGCGCATGGATCGCGCTGCGGTTTTATCCCACGCTCGTGCCGTATCTGCTCATCTACGGCTTCTCGTTCGGGATCGTCGCGCTGCTCGGACTCAACGAAATGCTGCGTGCGTGGCGCTTGCAGCACGCGCAGGCGTTGGGCTAATCCGCGAGTCGGCGTGCGGCATCTCCTGATGAATACTCGAAGCAGGCGTGTGCAATGCGGATTGGTGTTCTCGGCGGGTTCCTCGTTCTGCTCGTGATCGCGTGGCTGGCACTGACGTCGGCGAATGTGCCGTCGCGCGCTCAGGAGCCGACCCCCTACGAGATGCCCACGCTGCCGCCGTCGCCAACGCCGCTGTGCGCGGGCGCGCCCCGCAACCGCCTGATCGTCTACGAGCGCGGGCGCGTCACCGCCGACGACCCCTTGCCGCTCAACGTCCGCGAAGGTCCAGAGACGTCGTTCGAGATCATCGGCTCGATCCCTGCGAACGGCATCTTCTTCGTGCTGGCGGGACCCGAATGCAGCGCACGCTACGCCTGGTATCGCGTTCGCTACGCCGACATCGAGGGGTGGATTGCCGAGGGCGCGGGCACGAGCTACTTCGTAGAACCTTATCTGCCGGGCTGACCGAGCGTTGACTTCCGTTACGCGAACTGATAGACTCCGTTATACACCTTTGGGGCAATGGTGGAATCGGCAGACACGAAAGTCTTAAAAACTTTTGCTCGCAAGAGCGTGTGGGTTCGAGTCCCACTTGCCCCAACTACGCGCCCGAAAGGGCGTTTTTGATACCCCGGAAATAAAAAGCGCCTCCTGTCGAGGCGCTTTCGTTTGTATATCGAGCGTCGGTCAGGCGACCGGTCGCCCGCGAACGGCGCGCAGAATCCCGATGAGAATGATCGCGCCAATGGTGGCGACGACCAGACTGGCAAGCCAGCCCGATAAGCCTTCGTCGGGACGGTTGATCCCAAGCAGGCTGACCAGTAAACCACCCACGAGCGCGCCGATTAAGCCGACGATGATGTCGACAATCAGCGGCTGGTTGGATTTCATAATCGAGTTGGCGAGAGCGCCAGCAATAGCGCCCAGAATCAACCAACCGATGCACACGAATGGGGCGGCGATCACATCTGCGATGAAGTCCATGATAATTGCCTCCTGCCTGAGCGTAGTTCGACGACGGAATACACTCAATATAATAACGAATTTAATTTTGTTGTCAACCGATATCGGGTATCATAAGAAGCCGAAGCGTCCGATTCTTTCGAGGAATCTCATGAACATTTTTAAGCGGCTTAGTGAGCTTGGCATCACGTCCGATATTGTTTATGCCGGGGCGCTCGGATCGGTGCTGCTCAGCCTGCTGGTCTGGAACGCCGGCAGCGGCAGAGACCGCCACTACACCGAGCGGCGCGCGATCTTTATCGGGCTGTGGGCGCCGACGTTTATGCTCATCGGGCGCGGGCTGGAAGACGCCGAACGCACGAAGAGCATCGTCGGTTAGCAGTCAGCCACAAGCAATTCAAGTGCTTAACGCAAAGGCGCAAGGGAGCAAGGACGCAAATTTTACCTGTGTCTCTGCGCCCCTTGCGTAAACTCCTTTGCATTTATCTTTAGCTGAATGCTGACCGCTAACTGCTGACAGCTTACAGCGCGTAATACAGCCGCGCCGCGATGTCGCCTTCCTCGTGCAGTCGGCTTGCTGCTTCCCCGTGGACTAACTCCACATTGCTGTTCAACTGGAGCGCGCGGAAAGCCAGATCGTTGTCCTCGTCGCCCATCGGATAGGGGAGAATCAGCGTCTCGACGCGCTGCATGTCGAGCGCATCGCGCACCGCCTGGCGTCCAAGCGCCCCGCGTCCGCCGGACTTGGCGAAGTCGATGACCTGTGACACAAGCTCTAGTTCCTGGTCGCGCTCGTGTTCCAGCGCCGCCGAGACCACGTGTTCCTGAATCTGCTGCATGTTCGAGCGCATGGGGATGCTCATGACGGCGACAACCGACGCTTTCTGGTGGTCGTCCATGAAGTTATGCACCGCGTGCGCCGACTGCTCCGAGCCGCCGATGATGACGCGGCGAACCTTGTGTTTCTCGCGCAGCCTGGCGATATTATCGACCACGTCGCGGTAAAAACGCGCCCGAAACTCGTCAATCATGTCCTTGAAATCGTCTTTGCCCGTCCCGCCGTGAACCGCGGCGTTGTCGATGCCCGGTCCGGGTCCGTGCATGGTGGTGCGCTCGGCAAAATCGTAGTCGTCGATGTCGATGTTCATGCCTTCCTGAAAACCGACGCTGCCGAGGTAGCTCACGAAGAAACGCGCCTTCTCCTGGTCGACCATCACGACCAGGTATGGCTCGTACTCGTCGATCATCCACAGCAGAGGACCAACGGTTGGCGTCCCGAAATACGCCTGATTTTCCAGCTTCATCGGTACGTTGTACGTGTGCTGATAGGAGGGTCCGGCGATTATGACCAGCCCTTTATCCGTCGGCTCGTAGCTCACGATGAAATCGCGAACCCAATCGCGGATGTAATCCCAGCTTTCTCGCTGATCGCCATTCAGCGTTGTTGACAACTGATCGAGCGTATTTTTGACCCAGATGTGCCACGCAGGCATCGCCGCCTGATTTTCCGGGGTCGCATTGTCGACGTCGACGTACATCGTCAGCGTCCGCTCGTCGGTCTGGGTCAGGAGTTGTTTTACGTCGCTTAGCCCGAACATCGATGCCTCCTTGCGTGTTCATTACATCCGAAATTATAGCACGCGCGAGACATCTGCCTAGTGAGAGGCGGCTTAGTATTCGCCCTCGCGTTACAGGAGTCCGGTCGGCTTGATGCCGCGGAAGCCTTCCCCGTACGCCGCCTGCCCATGACCGACGACCATGAAGGCGTCCGGGTCTGCCTGCATCACCAGTCGGCGCACCTCGTTGACCTGCGGACGCCCGACGGTGATGTAGAGGATGGTATGCGTTTCCCCGGTGAACATGCCCTTGCCTTCCCACGCCGTCACGCCGCGGTGCATCCCGGTCAGGATGGCGTTGGCGACATCGCGCGGGCGGTCGGTAATGATGACGCAGGTGCGGATGACGCTCGGACCTTCGAGCACGTAATCCGAAACCGCCGCTGCCACGAACAGCGTCACCATCGCATACAGCGCCAGTTCCCACCCGAAGGCAAGCCCCGCCGCCGCGATGACGAGCGTGTCGGTATACAGTGCGCTGCTGCTCAACGGGATTCCATAGCGATACTGAAGGATGCGCCCCAGCGTCGACGTGCCGCCCATCGTGCCACCCGCGCGGTACACCAGCCCCGCGCCGATCCCGCCGACGATGCCGCCAAACAGCGCGTTGAGGAGAAGGTCGCTGCTGATCCCGCTCGGCGGAAAGTACGGCGTCAGCGCGTCCACAAGAATGGAATAGGTGACGACGGCGTACACCGTGGCGGCAAGCGCGCGCCAGCCGCC
>CALMDI010000143.1 GCA_937864975.1 uncultured Chloroflexota bacterium
GCGACCTGGGGTTCACGCCCGGTGCAAAGCTGCTGCGTCCCGGCCAGCGAGTTCCAGTCCAGCGCCGCGTCGATTTCAACCAGGGTGTCGACGCGCGCATCCTGTGCAAGGATCCGATGTATCTGCGCGAGCTGTCATCGATCGCGCTCAGGCCGCTGCGTATCGCGTTCGATCATCTCGGGGTGCGCAAGCCCTACGAGCAAGCGGTGCGATATGCGCATGAGTTTGGCCTGCACGAGCTGTCCAACTACATGCTCTACAATTTCCACGACGGGCCGCGCGACCTGTTCGAGCGGATGCGGAACGGCGAGTTCGCGGACGGGGAATGCGTGCTTCGCGCAAAGATCGACATGAGTTCGCCCAACCTCACGCTGCGCGATCCGGTTCTTTACCGCATTCTGCACGCACGCCATCCGCGTACGGGCGATGCATGGTGCATCTACCCGATGTATGACTGGGCGCACGGACAGAGCGACTCGATTGAGCGGGTGACTCATTCCCTCTGCACGCTGGAATTTGAAGATCATCGCCCGCTCTACGACTGGTACATCGAGCAGCTTGGCATCTTCCACCCTCAACAGATCGAATTTGCCCGCCTGAACCTGACGCACACCATCCTGAGCAAACGCAAGCTGATTCGGCTCGTGCAGGAAGGACACGTTCGTGGATGGGACGACCCGCGTATGCCGACGCTGTCGGGCTATCGTCGGCGCGGCATCACCCCCAAATCCATTCGCGATTTTTGCGACATGATCGGCGTTTCAAAATCAAACAGCGTTGTCGATATTCAGATGCTCGACTACTGCGTTCGGCAGGACTTAAACCGGATTGCCCCGCGTGTCATGGGGGTTCTGCGCCCGTTGAAGGTCGTCCTGACCAACTATCCAGAGGCGCGGACGGAGGAATTTGAGGTTCCGGTGAACCCCGAAGACCCGGATGCGGGCACGCGCAAGGTGCCTTTTTCGCGCGAGCTTTACATCGAGCAAGACGACTTCATGGAAGCCCCGCCGAACAAATTCTATCGCCTATCCCCAGGGCGCGAAGTTCGGCTGCGTGGCGCCTATTTCATCAAGTGTGAGGAAGTGATTAAGGACGAGACCGGGGCGATTGTCGAGCTGCGCTGCACCTACGATCCCGACACGCGCGGCGGCAGCGCGCCGGACGGTCGTAAGGTCAAAGCAACGCTCCATTGGGTCAGCGCGGCGCACGCGCTGAAAGCCGAAGTGCGTCTGTACGAACATTTGCTGACGGTCGCTGAGGCAGGCGACATGGACGAGGACAAGGATTTCACGGATTATCTGAATCCGAATTCCCTGCAAGTCATCGAGCGCGCCTACGTCGAACCGAGCGTCAAGGACGCCGCGCCTGAGACACGCTATCAATTCGAGCGCGTGGGCTACTTCGTGGTCGACCCCGACTCCACGCCTGAAAAGCTGGTTTTCAACCGGACGGTCACGCTGAAGGACGAATGGGCGAAGCTGCAAAAGTCGGGGGTGCCGGGGCAGGGATAAGACCGCCTACCGAATCCGGTTAATTCTAATGCGCCGATGGAGCGTAATCGACACGCGGGTTCAATCCGCCTTTCGCAGACGAAACACGATCACCAGCGGCACTTCCGGCTGCGCCTCAAGTCGAGGCTCCGCGACCTGCTCAATCCGTAAACCCACGTTTATCGCGGCGCGGTGATAGTCGCCATACAGATGCGGATAGTGTTCGACGGCGTACGTCTGCCCCTCCGTCGTGAACGTGCGCCGCGCGCCGTTGAGACAGAGAAACGGGTGAAAGTCGCTGATCAATGCGATACCATCCCGCTTCAGAACGCGGGCGATCTCACGCATGGACGGCTCCAACCGCGGGAGGTGCCCCAGCGCCAGCGCGCAAAGGACGACATCGACCGATTTGCTCTTTAGCGGCAGCGCCTCGCTGGTCGCCTGCGCGCGATAGCTCAGTGGATTCGCCCGCAGCATCGCCGCGCTGTTGTCGATTTCCACGACCTGCCGCGCGCCATCTCCTTCGGCAAGAATGCCATAGCGCCCCGTACCCGATGCCAGATCGAGGACAATCTGCCCGTCAAGCGAAGGCAGCAGATCGAGCATCGCGCGCTGCTCGGCTTCCATGAGCGGGTTGTGCGCGCGCGGGGGATAGGTCGCCACCCAACGCTCGTACGCCTCAAGGCTGGAGAGGGTTTGAAGCGGTGGTCTGGAGAAACGCGCGCGCAGGCGATTGACGATGTGCAACGTTTCCCCGCCGAGCGCTAAAAAAGTCCGCGAATGAGCAGCAAGCCGCCGAACAGCATCAGCGGAATGCCAACGCACGCCCCCGCGACCGACGCGGTCAGCGCCGCGCCCGCAATCATCAACAGCATTCCGAGGAGAACCGCCAGCAGCCGCCCGCCCAACCGTAGAATCGTGGTCACAAGCTGCCACAGCCAGCGGAACGGCAGAACGATGACTTCGCCGATGTTTGACATGCACCCTTTCCTTTCATCTCCTCTCTATACGAGGAGAAAAGCAGCCGTGTTGCAATCGTTAGCTGACCGTCGCCAGCACGATCATGTCCGCCCAGTGTAAAAAGGCGCGGTCGCTGCTGTTGTAGAGCAGGCGCGTTTTCAGCGGCAGGTCAAGCCACATGTAGGCAATGCGCCGCCGCTCGGCGCGGGTTGTATACTCCCGAAGCTCGCGGTGCCAGCGTGGAAATGACTGGAATATCTCCGGGTGACGGCGCGCGAAATCGATGTGCTGATGGGCAAAATATGCCGCGAAAAACAACAAAATGCCGGGTCCGGCGGGCATCAGCGGCAGCCGCACGTAGGGATAAATCCAGACGCCGATGCCCAGAGCGAAAACGCCTGCCGCGATCAGAATGCGCGGCACCGGATAGTAAAAGCGCTCGTCGTCGCCATAGCGCTCGAACTTCGCCAGAATCGGTCCTTTCAGCATCCCGACGATGATGAGCGCTTCACGCATCAGGACGATCATACTGGCAATGAGCGAAATTGGAATGAGGATCGACGGACTTACAGTGACCACAGTGCTCGCGGTCCCTTATACAGGGGACAAACACAGCGCCCGCATTCCGAGCGCTCGCCATTCCGGTAAGCGCGTCGCAGGTCGAGCGCACCCGCGTCGTTGATCGCGCCGGCAAGCGGGCGACCCGCCATGCGTCCCCAGGACGGCAGGAAATAGCACGGGCGCAGCGTCCCGTCGACCTCAATCACGGTCGAGGTATGGGGGGCGTTACAGCGCACAAAGGGAAATTCCGCCTGCCCTAACACCGCGCTAAAGTAAGCCACCATCTGACGAAGTTTGGCGGGCGATTCGGCGATCCGTCCACTCGCGAACTCTGCGGTATAGGTCTGCTCAACCCTGTCAAGCACGCGCGCCAGTTCGTCCACGTCGGCGGCGGTGAGCGCCGACGCAGGCGGTCCGTGCTCCGCGGGCGCGCCCGCGCCCATCGCTGCCACCAGGGGAATGAACACATCCGACTCGAACCGCGGACCAAACGCAAACGGATTGCTCACGTCCACCGTCAGGAAGCTGATTGCGTTCACGTCGGCATCGCGCGCCGCCTGAATGACTTGCGGAATTTCGCGGTAATTCGCCTGCTGGACGGTGGTGCGCGTCGTCACCTTCAGTCCGCCAGTCCGCGCCGCGCGGATGCCATCCAGAACGAGATCGAAGGCATTG
>CALMDI010000144.1 GCA_937864975.1 uncultured Chloroflexota bacterium
CGCTGCTGTTCGCCTATCGCGGCGCGGACGACGCGGCGCTGTCGATTGTCATTTTGCTGCTCCTGCTCAATGCCAGTATGCTGCTCGTGCTGATGGTCGGCGTGCTGGCGCGCGAGCTATGGGCGCTGCCCGCGCTCTGGCTGCTCGTCGCCGGGAACGGAATCGTGCTGGCGCTGTTCGGCTTCACGCCCGCGGTCGTGACGGTTGCGGCGCTGGTCGCGGCGGGTGTCGTCCTCGGGGGGGACGTGCGTGCGTTTCGCCTGAACCCGGTCATGCTGAAGGAGCTTCGCGGGCGAATGCGCGGGATGCGCGCGTTCGTGGTCATGACGGTCTACCTGGGTTTGATGAGCGGTTTCGCCACGCTGCTTTACCTGATCTATTCGTCCGCCACGCGCACGACCGGCTCGGCGGCGGCAGGCGAGATCGGGCGCGTGCTGTTCATGGGCATCGTCGGCATCGAACTGCTGCTGATTATCTTCATCGCGCCCGCCTTTACCGCCGGAGCCATTACCGGCGAGCGCGAGCGCCAGACCTATGACCTGCTCAAGACGACGCTACTGGCAACACCCTCGTTTGTCATCGGCAAGCTGGAGTCGGCGCTCGGCTACATTCTGCTGCTGCTGCTGGCGGCGATTCCACTCCAAAGCATCGCCTTCCTGTTCGGCGGCGTGAGCGAAACCGAGCTGGCGCTTTCGTTCGTCATCCTCGCCGTGTCCGCGATTGCGCTCGGCACGGTCGGCATTTACTTCTCCGCCATCATGCAGCGGACGCTGACCGCCAGCGTTCGCGCCTACACCGTGACCCTGATCGTGACGTTCGGCGTCCCGCTGATCCTGAGCGTGATCGTCGGCGTCATCAGCGCCGCGCTGTACGGATTCGGCGCGAACTCGGCAAACTCGCCGGTGGTCGAGGCGATTATTACCTACATTCAGGTTTTCCTGACGAGCATGAACCCGGTCGCGACCGCCCTCACCACGCAGGAACTCCTCGCCAACCGTCAGGTGATCGGCTTTTATACCCAGACGCTCAGCGACGGCAGCACGATTCCGATGGTCTCGCCGTGGGTCGTCTTTACCATCCTTTATCTAACCGCGTCCGCTGTGCTGGTCGTGCTGACCGTCCGAAGCTCGCGTCGCACCGAAATCTAGCCTTCGGATGGCTGCACGCCGGGCATTTCGCGGGTGGAGCGGCGCATCCGTTCCAGCGCTTCGCGTTCGGCAGGCGAGAGGACGGACAGATCGTAGTGATCCTTGCGGAGCGTATCGGCGTAGCCGTTAATTTCAGCCTGCGGATACCCAAGCAGCGCCAGCGTCCGGTAGAGCAAGCCCAGACCGCCCATCAATTCCGGGTAGATCACGTCGGTCGCCTTGAGTTCAAACAGGCGGCGAATCCCATCCTGGCTTGCCGCGCGCACAACCAGCGGAACGTCCGGGGCAATCGACCGCACGATGCCCACCATCGTCGCGGCGGCGGCGTCATCCGGGGGAGTGAGGACGACGGCGCGGGCATGGTCGAGATGCGCGTGCGTGAGAATTTCCGAATCCGCGGCGTCGCCATATAACACGGGGACGCCTTGCTTCTCCAGTTCTTCCAGCCGACCGATGTCATTCTCGACGACCAGCCGGGGAACGCCAAGCTGCGTCAGCAGATCGACCAGGTGCTGCCCGACACGTCCATAGCCCACGACGACGACATGATCGCGCAGCGACGCGACCGGCGGCATTGAAAACTCGCGTTTGCTCTCGAAAAAGGACCGAAAGATGCCGAGCAATTGCAGGCGCTTTTCGAGCCACG
Organism: uncultured Chloroflexota bacterium; assembly: GCA_937864975.1. Taxonomy (GTDB): domain Bacteria; phylum Chloroflexota; class Anaerolineae; order Aggregatilineales; family Phototrophicaceae; genus ZC4RG36. Next base: position 1,795 of record CALMDI010000144.1, read on the forward strand.
GGAGCGCGCGAAACAGGAACGGGTTGAGCGTGATCGACAGCAGCGCGCCCGCCAGCAGCAGGGAATACTGTTCCTGCGTTAGAATGTTTTGAGTGACCCCCGCCTGACCGAGCAGAAACGAAAATTCACCGATCTGGGCGAGGCTGACCGCGATCACGAGCGCCGAGCGCGCCGACCGCGCCAGCAGCAGCCCCAGAATTAGCGTCAGCAGCCCCTTGCCCAGAATAATCAACAGGGTGATCGATAAAATTTCGCCCCCATGCGTGACGAACTGAAGCGGGTTGACCAGCATCCCGACCGAGACAAAGAACAACACGGAGAACGTTTCCCGGAAGGGCAGGACTTCGGCTTCGACCTGATGGCTGAGCGCCGATTCGCTCACGACAACCCCCGCGAGAAACGCCCCCAGCGCGAGCGAGACGCCGAACAGGGACGCCGCGCCCACCGCCGCGCCGAGGGTAATCACGACGACCGACACGATGAACAGTTCGCGCGACCGCAGGCGGGCAACCTGCGTCAGAAACCAGGGAATGACGCGCGTCCCGGCAAGCAACATCAAAACCGCGAACGCCCCGGCTTTCAGCAGCGCCACGACTATAGTCTGCCCAAGTGGCTCGGTGCTGTCGGCGGAAAGGGCGGGCAGAAGAACGAGGATGAGCACGGTGGCGAGGTCTTCCAGCACCAGCCAGCCGATGGCGATCTGCCCCGCCGAGGTGTTCAGAAGTCCCTGATCCATCAGGTTACGCAGCAGGACGACCGTACTCGCAATCGAAATCGCCATCCCCACGACGAGGCTGGCGAGGAGTGACCAGCCCCAGAGCTGTGTCAAGCCGATGCCGAGCAGGGTGGAGATCGTCATTTGAAGCACCGCCCCCGGAATGGCGACGCGGCGAACTGCCCAGAGGTCGCGCAGCGAGAAGTGAAGCCCGACGCCGAACAGCAGAAAAATCACGCCAAGCTCCGCCATCTCCTGAATCGTATTCAGATCGCCGACGAAACCGGGCGTGAACGGTCCGATGACCACGCCCGCCAGCAGATAGCCGACGAGGGAAGGGAGCTTCAACGCCCGCGCGAGAAGCCCGCCGACGAGCGCGAGCAGCAGCGCGATGGTAATGTTGATGATGATTGGAAAGTCGTGCATCGTCTAAACGCTCGCGTCTCCATTCCGGGTGACGGTGATCGGTGTATTCGTATAGGGTTTGGGCTTCGACGTGAACATCGCACCGTAGAGCGCGATGAAGGCGATTGATCTCAAGCGAGGGATATCCCGCGCGAACCGCCTGGACTGGAAAAGTATAATCAACGAGCGGTTGCGCTGCCACCCATTCCCACGACAGCCATTTGAACTTCTGACCCCGTCCCGACGTTAATAAAGCAGCCGCATTGCGGAGTATACTGAAGCAGATCGCTCGTTCTGGAAAGCGCCCCCTATGGCAACTCGCCTCGTCTTACCCGAACAACAGTCGGCGCTTCAGCGCGCCGTTCGCGCCTGGGATCGCCGCCTGCGTGTGTATCAGACGCTGGTCTGGCTGCCTCGCAGCCTCGTGCCGGGGCTGGCGCTGGGCATCCTGATCGCCATCGCGTCCCGGCTGCGCCCGTGGCTGCTGCCGTCGGACATTCTGGGGATCACGGCGGTCGCGCTGGTTGTTGGGGTCGGGATCATGGTCGCGCTGGTGTGGCTGTGGCGGCGTCCGGCGGTGGCGTCGGCGCGGCGCTTCGACGTGCTGTTCGGTCTCAACGAGCGCATCTCGACCGCGCTGGAACTCCTTGACGGGCGCATCCGCAGCGACGACGAGTTCACGCGGCGTCAGGTCGAGGACGCCTGGCAGCGCGTTCAACAGGTGAGCGCGCGCGACGGTCTTCCCTTTAGGTTGGAGCCGCGCGAGTGGCTT
>CALMDI010000145.1 GCA_937864975.1 uncultured Chloroflexota bacterium
GCGTTGATGCGCTCGACGGGGGCGCCCTCGTAGCGGCGGTAGAAGTGCCGGAGGAAGTCGCCGCGGTCGCGCCGGTCCATGGCCAGCAGCCCCGGCGCCTCGGCCAGCGTCTTGAGCACGAACCGCACGCGGTCGTCCCACGGCAGGCGTCGAGTCGCCAGCCACGCGTACGACGCCACGACGTTCGAGGCGATCAGCGTGTTCTCGAGGTCGAAGGCGGCCACGTGGCGGGCGGGATCGAGCACCTGCCGGCGCAGCCGGTGCTCGCGCGCCTCGCTGCCCGAACGACCGGGCGTCGTGCGCACGCGCGCGTGGTCGACGACCGACGGGAGGTGGATCTCGGTGGCGTCGCGGTCCCAGTCGATGACGCTCGGGTCGAACGGGAACTCGCGGCGGTCGTCGTCGGGCAACGACTCGAACAGCCCGAGCAGGTTGTCGACCGCATAGACGGCTTCGCACTCGACGTACGCGCCGTAGAGCTCGACGTAGGTGAGGGCCCGCTCGACATCGGTCTTGTGCTCCTCGATGCGAGCGGAGAGGTCGGCCTGCTTGCCCCGCAGCGGGAGCACCTGCAACGCCCGCTCGGCTCGGTCGAGGGCCGACTTCGCCCGCGTCAGCTGGCCCTGCACGCGGCCGCGCCCGGGGAACGTCCACTCCGGCACGACGATTGGCTGGCCCTCGCGGTCGTACACCGGGTGCTCGGTGAAGTAGCCGTGGACGAGGTCGACGAGGCGGCGGTAGCGCAGCGGGTTCACGCCGCCGCTGGCGACCTGCGTGATGTCGGGCGAGCCGTCGGCGTTGGCGGGGCCGCGGGCGGCGACGGCGATCGTGGCGTTGACGACGAGGTCGACGGGGATGACGTCGACGACGCCCTCGGGCACGCCGGGGAACTCCTTGAGGAGGCCGCGGGCGTAGCTGATGATCACCGGCTCGGCCATGCGGAAGCCGCGGATCCAGCCCTCCCGCGGTTCCGACAGCGACGACTCGATGATCGACGGGCGCACGATCGACACCGGCACGTCGCCGCGCTCCTCCGACAGCGCCCGTTCGCCCAGCGCCTTCGTGTACGCGTAGGCGTCGGGCCACCCGAGGCTGGCGGCGCGCGCACGGCCGGCCTCGATTGCATCGAGCGCCTCCACCAGCAGATCCGCGCCGAGGATGGCCAGCTTCTCCTCGACGATCGTGGTCGTGTCGTCGATGCCGATCGGCACGATCGCCGCACTCAGCATCGGGCCGGCATCGAGCTCCTTGACGACGCGCATGATCGTGACGCCGGTTTCGGAGTCGCCGTCACGAATTGCGGCCTGGATCGGTGCGGCACCGCGATGGCGCGGCAGAAGCGAGGCGTGAATGTTCAGCGAGCCGTGCGGGGGAATATCCAGCACCGTCTGGGGCAGGATTTGTCCGAACGCCGCGACGACGTAGACATCGGCGTCCCACGCGCGCAATTCCTCGATGGCTTCCGGTCGGCGCAGCTTTTCCGGCTGGAAAACCGGGACGCCCGCGCTCAGCGCGACCTGTTTGACAGGCGACATTTGTATTTGGCGATTACGTCCCGCGGGGCGGTCGGGCTGCGTGACGACGCCCACGACCTCATGCTGTTCGATGAGCCGTCGCAGCGCGGGGACGGCGAATTCCGGCGTGCCCATGAAGACAATACGAGCCATGGTCAGGATTCCTGCGGTCGGATATCTGTGGTAACATCGGAGCGTATTCTAAAGAATCCCTCCGATGGTGTCCATGCTTCCCAGGCGATGGGTCGTCAAGCCGAGCGCCGCTCCCGATCTGCTTGCCCGCTACGACGGGATGAGTCCGGTGCTCGCGCAGGTTCTCTACAACCGGTCGTTCACCACGCCGCATGACGCCGCGCGCTTTCTCCGCGCCGATGCTGATGCCTATGATCCATTCCAGATGAAGGGAATGCATCAAGCCGTTCGGCGCATTGTCCGCGCAATTGAAGAGTGGGAACCTGTGGTGGTGTATGGCGACTTCGACGCCGACGGCGTGACGGCGACGGCGCTGCTCGTTCAAGCCCTGCGCGCGCTCGACGCGCGCGTGACGCCATATATTCCGCATCGCGTGGATGAAGGCTATGGCTTGAACAGCGACGCGCTGCTCAAGCTGGCGCGGGGCGGGGCGAAGCTGGTCATTACCGTAGACTGCGGCATCCGCTCCGTGCAGGAAGTGGAGGATGGCAAGGCGGCGGGGCTGGATATTATCGTCACGGACCATCACTCGCTTGGACCGGAACTGCCCGACGCCTTCGCGGTGATTAATCCCAAGCAGGACAACTGCAAATATGGCGAGGATATGCTGGCAGGCGTCGGCATCGCCTATAAGCTGGCGGAAGCCCTGTTCTTGAAGTTCGATCAGCTTAAACCGCGCGATTACGTCGCGCTGCTGGACGACCTGGTCGATCTGGTCGCCATCGGCACGGTTGCCGACCTCGCGCCCCTCAACCGACCGGAGAACCGGATGCTGGTTCGGCGGGGGCTGGCGCTGCTCAACCAACCGAAACGGCAGGGATTACGCGCGCTGAGTAAGGAAGCGGGGCTGAAGGCGGGCGCGGTCAACGCCACGTCCATAGGCTTTGCGATTGGACCGCGTATCAACGCGGCGGGCAGGCTGGAAAGCGCCATGCTCGCCTATGATCTGCTGATGTCCGACGACATTGGCGAGGCGCAGCGCTTAGCCGAACAATTGCAAGAACTCAACAAACAGCGGCAGGAATTGACGCGCGAGGCGCAAGCCACGATTCGCGCGCGGTTGGAGGACAGCGCCGAACTCGACGCGCCGCTGATCTTCGCGTCGGATCGCGGCTTCAAACCGGGTATCGTCGGGCTGGTGGCGGGACGGCTGACCGAAGAATTTTATCGCCCGTCGGTGATTATGGAGGAGGGGGCGATAGAGAGCCGCGCCTCGTGCCGCAGCATCCCCCAGTTCGACATTACCGCCGCGCTCGACCAGTGCGCCGATTTGCTCGTGCGGCACGGCGGGCACGCGCAGGCGGCGGGCTTCACGATCCGCAACGAGAACATCCCGGCGTTCAAGCGGCGCTTGATGGACATTGCCAGCCGCGCGCTCGACGGGCAGGATTTAACGCCGTCGCTGGAAATCGACGTCGAAGTGGACGCGCGGCACCTCTCTGACGCGCTGTGTACGGAACTGGCGCAGCTTGAGCCGACCGGTCATCACAATACCACACCCGTCTTTGTCACCCGCCAGCTTCGCGTGCAGGAACATCGTACCGTGGGCACGAACGGCGACCATTTGAAGCTGCGGCTGGCGCGTTCGGGTCAGCCACCGCTCGACGCCATCGGCTTTCGGTTGAGCGCGCAGATGAGCCGCGTGCCCAACTGTGTGGACGTTGCTTATGTCATCGAATTCAACGAATACAACGGCAATCGCACGCTGCAGCTCAATGTGCAGGATATCAGCCCGGCGGGAGAGCGGTGAGCGACCGGTCTGATGCTGCCGCGCCGAAGGTTCAAAACCCTCGGCTAATAAGTCGATTGGAAACCCCTGAAGGGGTTGAAGCCGGTTCCCCTTCTCTTCAAAAACTTCAAGTCTTTTCTGTAGTCTGGAGTTCAAAACTCTGGGCGGCGCGGCGAATACGCCGTGTCCCGCTCTTCCTGCTTGCGATCTTTCTTATAGTCATAACGAACACAGTCGTCGCGCAGTCCGACACGCCCGCCAATCGCTTCGGCGTGGTCGAAGCGTTCTGGCTGCCCGACGAGGCGTGCGCGCTCGGAGTCGGCTGGGAGCGCATTCTCTTTAGCTGGGCGCAGCACCAGCCGACCGGACCGGATGACTGGCACACGTTAAACGTGGACGACCGCTGGCTGGCGGCGGCGCGCGCGTGCAACCGTGAAGTCGTCGCGGTCTTGAAAGATACGCCCGATTGGGCGACCGATGGCATTCCCAACGCGGGCGTGCCGCGCGGGTTGTATCTGCCGGTGGACGATCCTGAGAATGTGTGGGCGAATTTTGTCCGACGAGCCGCCGCCTATTACGCCGAGCGCGGCGTGCGGCGGTTCGTGATCTGGAATGAGCCGGACATTACCCGTGACACGTTTGGGTATGAGTTTGAAGGCACGCTCGAAGATTACGCCCAGTTGCTCAAGGTGGCATTCCTCGCCGCCCGCGAAGGCAATCCCGACGCCCTCATTCACGTCGCGGGCGTGACGTACTGGCACGACGTCAACGAGGGCAGGCGTTTGTATCTCGACCGCCTGCTCGAACACCTGGGGAATGATCCAGACGCGGCGGCGAACGGCTATTATTTCGACGCGCTTACTATTTCCGAACCGATACGGTTTACCAGATTGTGGATGAGACGCGCGCGCTGCTGGAACGCTATGACCTGAGCGACAAAGCGATCTGGCTGGACGAGACGAACGCCTCGCCCAATCTCGACCCCCGGTGGCGGGTGGAGCGCCCGCGCTGGCAAATCACGCTCGACCAGCAGGCGGCATTTCTGGCGCAGGCGGCGGCGCTGGGTCTGGCGGCAGGCGCCGACGCCGTGGGCGTGTATAAGTTTTATGACTGGTCGCTCCCGCCGGGCGGCGAGCCGTTCGGATTGCTTCGCGCCGATGCCTCGCGCCGTCCGGCGTTCGAGACGTGGCAGATGGTCGCGAGCCAGTTCAACACTGTAGAAGCGGCATCGCTCGCGCAAACCGAGCGGGTGGACGCGGTGCGGCTGGAACGGAGCGATGGACAGCAGCTTCTCGTCACGTGGGCGCGGACGGGCGAGCCGGCGATGATTCGGGTGAGCGCGACCGAAGCTCAATCCCAATTGCTCGACCAGTATGGTAAGATAGTCACATTACGCCCGTTGGACGGCGCCTATACATTGGCGCTGCCTGGCGCGTCGTGTGATGTAACAGATGGCTGTCCGGTTGGCGGGCTGGTATCGCTGCTCGTGCAGCCGCGGGGTGAAATGACCGTAGAAGAATGGACACCGGCAGGCATTGTGCCGCTGGTGTTTGAATAGGAGTGCGTTCCGAGATGGCAGACGATAAGCAGGCGGCACCGAAGCAGTTTTCGTACGGCGGTCAGGCGGTGATTGAAGGCGTAATGATGCGCGGCGCGCACTCGGCGGCGATTGCCGTGCGCGACCCGAACGGCAAGATCGTCGTCCACGAGCAGCCGCTCAATGCGGCGCTCTACCGCGGGCGCATCAGCAAGACGCCGTTCGTGCGCGGGCTGGTCGGCTTGTGGGACGCGCTCGGTCTGGGTACGCGGGCGCTGATGTGGTCGGCGGACGTTGCGCTTGGCGTGGAAGGCGACAAGGAAAAAGTCAGCTTCAACGGTCCGCTCGGCTGGGGCACGATTGCGTTTTCGCTCCTGCTCAGCATCGGCTTGTTTTTCCTGCTCCCCACCGCGGCGGCAACCGGTCTTGAGAGCCTGCTCGGATTGGACGACCAGTCGTTTGTCGTCAATCTGCTCGAGGGCGTCGTCCGGCTTGCGCTGATCGTCGCCTACGTGTGGGCAATCGGACGGCTGCCCGACGTGAAGCGGCTGTTCGGGTATCACGGCGCGGAGCATAAGACGATCAATGCTTATGAGGCGGGCGCGGAACTCACGCCTGAAGTCGTCGCGCAGTACCCGATTGAACACCCGCGCTGCGGCACCGCGTTCCTGCTCACGGTCGTTTTCGTGAGCGTGCTGATCTTCGCGCTGCTTGGTCGCCCGCCGCTGATTTTGCTGTTCGTGTCGCGCATTTTGCTCATTCCCGTGGTCGCGGGTATCGCCTATGAGATTATCCGCTTCACGGCGAAGAACATGCATAACCCGATTGTGCGCGCGATTATCATTCCGAACCTGATGCTGCAACACCTGACGACCAATCAGCCGGATTTGTCGATGATCGAAGTGGCGATTGTCGCGTTCAAGCGCGTGCTCGTGTCGGAGAAGGTGATTGCCGCCGAAGAACCCGCGCTGCGCGCCGACGAAGCCGCCGTGACGACGCCCATGCCTGTAGGCGATTAACCGCAATAATTTCGTGTCTAAGCGGCGCGGGGAACATCCCCGCGCCGTTTTGTTTTCACCTCTTGACTCTCAAGCTGCTTGAGACCGCATACTAACCATGCACGGTTAACCTGCAAACGCGCGTCCTATCGGCATCAGGAGTGGTCTCATGTTCAAGATCGGGGATTTCTCGAAGCTCAGCCGCGTTCCGGTCTCGGCGCTGCGTTACTACGCCGACATTGGCTTGCTCCAACCGGCGCACGTGGACACGTTCAGCGGCTACCGCTACTACACCATCGAGCAGTTGCCGCGCCTGAATCGCATCCTGGCGCTGCGCGATCTCGGCTTGTCTCTGGAGCAGATTGGGCGCGTGCTGAGCGACGACGTCTCGCCCGCGGAGCTTCGCGGGATGCTTCGGATGAAGCAGCTCGAAATTCAACACCAGATTGACGACGAACAGGCGAGGCTGGCGCGGGTCGCCGCGCGTCTCGCCCTTATCGAACAGGAGGGCATCATGCCAACACAGGAAGTCACGATCAAAACGCTCGAACCGCAGCGCGTACTGGCAATCCGCGAAATTGTGCCGCAGCCGTCGGACGTCGGGAATCTCATCGGGCAAGCCTACATGGCGATGGGCGCGCAGGGCTTGCAACCTGTCGCGCCGCCCATTGCCATCTTTCACGACGAGGAATTCAAACCGGCAAATCTGGACGTGGAAATTGCGCTGGCGGTCGATGCCGGCGTCCGCGCCGATGTGCCGGTGGATGGCAATCGCCACCTGACGCTGAAAGAGCTTCCGGCGGTCGCGCAGGCGGCATGTATTCTGCACATGGGCGATTACGATAACTTCGCTGAAACCTACGGGGTTCTCGGTCAGTGGATCAGCGCGAATGGCTATCACTTCGCGGGACCGTCACGAGAAGTGTATCTGACATCGCCCGACGATGAATCGGGGGCGGTGACCGAGATTCAATTCCCAGTGGCGCGTTAAGCCCCCTAACCGGTTCTTCCTCGCGCGGCGTCAGAAGGGCACGATCACGCCAAGATTACGCTTCTGCGCCGCGTCGAGGACTCGCCATGCGGCTGCCGCGTCCTGTACGGCGTTGCCGACCGATTTGAAGAAGGTGATTTCATCGTCGCGCTCGCGTCCCGGTCGCGTTCCCGCCGCGATTTCCCCAAGTTCCGCATGAACGTCGTCTTCCGTAATCAAGCCCTGATCGCGTGGGACGATGAGATCGCCCGCTTCTTCCCACGCGCTCGGTCGATGATCGACCACAATTTTTGCTTTCGTCACGACGTCAGCGGCGATTTCCTGCATGTGTGGCGTAAACGAGCCGACGCCGTTGATGTGCGTGCCGGGCGCGACATCTGCCAGCGACACGACCGGCGTTTTGCTGTTGGTAGCAGTGACGATAATATCCGTGCCCATCAGCGCTGCATGGGCATTCGGCGCGACGACAATTTCAGCGTCATAAACAGGGCGTAGATCGTCTGCCAGTTGCGCGGCGTGGTGCGGGCTGTAAACCCGAATTTGACGGATCGTCCGCACCGCGCAGACCGCTTCAATCTGCGTTCGCGCCTGCGCGCCAGCGCCGATGACGCCGAGCACGGATGCGTCCTTTCGCGCCAGCAGGTCGGTTGCCAGCCCGGATGCCGCTCCGGTGCGGATTGCCGTCAGGCTCGTGCCATCCAGCATCGCCAGCGGCTGCCCGGTCTGCGCGTCCAGCACAAGGACGGTGGCAACCACCGCGGGTAATCCTCGCCTCGGATTCGTAGGATTGACCGACACCACTTTGACCGTGCTGATCGGCGCGCCGTGAAGGAGGGCGGGCATAACCAGCGTAACGCCGTCGGGAGTCAGCATAACGGTTCGGATCGGCACGGTCGAGCGTCCCGACGACAGCGCGACAAATGCCTCTCGCATGGCGTCAATCGCGTCGATCATGGGCAGGGCAGCGCGAACGTCGTCGGCAGAGAGGACGCGCATCTGGCTTACGGCAGCAGTTCGAGGTAATCGGCGGACGTGGGGCGGAAAATACTAAAATCACGTCGGTCGAACGTGCAGATTTCCGTGATATTCAGTCGTTCCGCCAGCGCCATGATGCAGCAGTCCACAAAGTCGAAGCGCGCGTCGGCATAAGCTGCCATGATTTTATGTGCCAGCTTTATATCG
>CALMDI010000146.1 GCA_937864975.1 uncultured Chloroflexota bacterium
TTGCCGCATTTCAGCGAGCAAGCTGATTTCAAATCTTTTTACCCGAAATCCATTTTTTAATACAAGGAGAAAAAAACCAATGATTCGCACTGCGCGCCCCGCTATTACGAAATTGTCGTCGTTTCTACTTTTAGGATTCGCCGTTTTATTAAGTTTCGCGTCCGTTCGGGCGCAAAATCCGATTACCATCAATCAGGTCGGAACCGCTAGTCCGTATCCGTCGGTCATTAACGTCAGCGGGCAAACCGGCGTCGTTACAAAAGTAACGGTTACGCTGACCGGATTTTCGCATACTTTCCCGGACGACGTGGATATTCTGCTGGTCGCTCCGAACGGAACGAGCGCCATTATTATGTCCGATGTAGGCAACGGATTTCCGACCCAGGCGGTTAATATAACTCTTGACGACGCGGCGGCGGCGAACTTGCCGGACGAAGCGCAAATTACCAGCGGTACATATAAACCGACTAATATCGAGGCGGGCGATCAATTTGTTGCCCCGGCTCCGAACTCGTCGGCGAACACGGCTTTATCAACCTTTAACAACCTTGACCCGCACGGCGCTTGGAGCTTGTATGTGATTGATGATTCTGAGGGAGATTCGGGCAGTATCACCAATTTTTCGCTGACGATTCAGACCGGCCCGCTAACGGCCGCCGGCGGCAGTCTGACGGGACGGGTCGTAACCGCGCGCGGCGTACTCGAAATCTTCGGCTTCGACCTCGATCGGGATTTCCCGGAAACTCGCGTCGCCGTCGTTGGAAGTTGTGTCGAACGGTTCGGTGCCGTCGATATAGGCTCCGGCTGACGAGATCAGCGCCAGATTGAGCAGCGGCAGCGCGCGGCGCATCGGCGTGAACGGCGCGTTTGTGTTTTCGATAAACGGATAACCGTTCAAATTGTCATTAGCGCGCCACGCCTTGAATCGTCCCGAAGAAGAGGAAGCCCTGCAGGCTCATGATGAAAATTTCGGAGCCGTTCTGGCTCAGGATGTCGCGATGGATCTTTGGGCGGTCTACTTTGCTGTGGTAGATCGAACCGTTCAGCGTATTTTTGATCACGCTGACGCGGGAATAACTGATGACAAACAACGCGGCGGCGATGAAGGTGCCCGCGGCGATGCCCTCCAGAAAACCGACGGAGGCGATGATGAAAAGGATCACCCACACGAGCAAATAATCGAGAAGCGGGAGCGACTTGCGCGCATCGATCAGCCAATCGGAGAGGAACGACAAGCCGAGATACAGCAGCATCCCCCCAAGAACAGGTTTCGGAAAAAATGAGATCACCGATGCGCCGAAGAACAATGCAAGTCCGCAGATCGTAGCGGAAATGAGATTCGCCAACCGACTCTTCGCGCCGAGTCGATGGGCAAGTGACGATAGTCCCAATGTTTGATAACCGACGGTACTGCCGCCTAATCCGCCGAGCAAGTTTGCCCAGCCTGCGCTCTGCAGTTCGCGGTTGAGGTCGATATCCTGTTTGACGACCCCGACGTACCGGACGACGCGCAGCCAGAGCCAGGGACGGTGTACGACATGCTTGTGGTGCTGCTGGACGCGCAGACGCGCGAAGTGGACTGGCAGCCGACGCTAGCCGATGGGAGGACGATTCAATTCCCGTTCGTCGGGCAGGTGGTCATGCCCGCGGGCGATCTTTCGGCGCAGATTGAAGGAAGTCTGACGCCAACGGGCATCGCCTTCCCAACGTTCGCCGCGCTTGAAGGGTATACGCTGCGCGGCAAGTTCGAGCCGGGGGCGACGCTGACACTGGATTTGCTGTGGCGCGCGACTGGAACCACCGATCAGAACTGGACGCAGTTCATCCATCTCGTCGGCGAGGACGGCTCGCAATCGCTTGCGGACGGCATACCGCGGGGCGGCGCATATCCAACGTGGGCATGGTCGCCCGACGAGCGAATCGCCGACCGCTGGCAGCTTACGCTCCCAACGAATCTCCCGCCCGGCGAGGTGGCGCTCAAGCTCGGTTTTTATCGGCAGGACACGGGCGAACGGATGCCCGTGACGCAGGACGGCGAGCCTGTGCCCGATAACGCCGCGCCCCTGCTGACGTTCCAGATAGAGTGAAAAATGCCGCTCTTGAGTCTTGCAATTGGCGCTGAATTGGCTATACTTTCAAATACCTGCGGGCAATTAGCTCAACTGGCAGAGCGTTCCTTTGACGTGGGAAAGGTTATAGGTTCGAGTCCTATATTGCCCAAGCGAAAGGCACACCGATAAGGTGTGTCTTTTTCGTTGGGAAGCTTCATTACGCTATCGCCTCGCGGAATGTCCGTCATTTATGCCGCGCTCTTGACAGACCCGATACAATGAAAGCGTGTTAACCGGACGCCGCGCGGCGCGGCGAGCAGACACGCGAACCTATGGCGCAGCACCGCCTGGAACAAATCCTCATCAACCTCGCGCGGCGTTACGCGCCCGAACTCGTGCCGGTGACGTGGCTCGAGCCGGGCGACTATACGGGTCGCCTGTCCGAATTGGCGACCGCGCTGGCAGATTACAACGTCCTCATTATGGCGGGAATCGTGCCACCCGAACGCGCCGCCGACCCCGCGACGCAGGTCGCGAACTGGGTGCAGAGCTACGTCCGGCTCTACGATACGCTGGCGCGCGCGCTGTTCCCCTCGTTCGCGCAGATCAGCGCGTTTTACGCCGATTACGAACAGCCGCCGATTGTGTTCCTGCGCGGCGCGGCGACGCCCGTCATTCTCGTGCTGGCGCGCACGATTGCGCCTTACGTCGCCGCGCGTCAGGGCAGCGGCACGGTCAGCGACTTCGAGCTGACGGGCATTATGGAAAGCGTGCTCGACGAACTGGAAGCAGGCGACCTCCCGCGAGACCAGCTGCGCCAGTTGCGCGACGACAGCGCCGCGCAGCTTCGCCAGCTACTTGGCTCGGTCGTGCGCCAGCACCGCCTGACCAACCCGAAACCCGCTCTGGCGCGCGCCTTTGGGCTGCAAGAATCCGCCGATGCCGACTGGGCGCGAAGCGGCGGCGACACGCTGACGATGCCGATGCCGCCTGAAAGCCCATCCCCGACGAACGCGCCCGCTCCACCCCCCGACGTGCTGCCGGAGCAAGACCGGTTTGTCCCGACGTCCGCGCCGGAAGCGCCGGACAACCCGTTTGGCGCGTCCATCCCCATCTTTTTCGACCCGAACGCGCGCGGCAAGCGCCCACCCCCCGTCCCCGATCTGCCCGAAAACCCGTCGTAACGCGAATC
>CALMDI010000147.1 GCA_937864975.1 uncultured Chloroflexota bacterium
GATGATCGCGGATGACGCGCTGCTGGAATGGCAGGAAATCCACGGTCGCTATTACGGCATTCCCCAGGCGACTGTCGAACGGGCGATTTCTGGCGAGCAGGACTTGATCGCCGATATCGACTACAAGGGTGTCCAGGCGATCCGCAAAATCTACCCCAAAAATGTTATCACCGTGTTCATCCAGCCGCCGTCGCTGCAAACGCTTATCGAGCGCATGAAAGCGCGCGGGGACACGGAACCGGAAATCGGCAAGCGCCTGATGCGCGTGCCCACCGAAATGACCTTCGCCAGTGAATGCGACTATCTCATCGTCAACGACGACCTCGACGAGGCGGCGGAAGCCCTGTATGCGGTCGTCATTGCCGAGCGCAGCCGTCGCAAGATTACAAAGCTGATCGCGCAGCACGCCTCGCCGCCCGCGCCGTTTTCCTTTGAAGTCGCGACGGCGGTGGTGAATAACGGCGACGTTCTGGCGCGCGACAGCAGCGCCACGTTACCCGTCGAGCCGGTCGCTCAAACCGAACAGCCCCACGAAGCTGCGCTGCGTTCCGTTCAGACGCATCTCGGCATCCCGCCGCGGCTGGACAACCTCATCAGCCCGCTGCCCGCGGCGGTAGGCGCGATTGCACCGGTCGGCATCGAATTCAACCCGCACCGCGGCGGCGACTGCGTCACGATGATCTACGTCTATCGCCTGCCGCAGCGCATCACGCCGCCCGACGGCTGGCGCTGGACGCCACAGGACGAAGCAAACCTGCCGCACCAGGTGCAGCACGCGCTTGCCGCCTCGCCCACGTGACAACCGTAACCACGTTCCGAGACAGACTTCAACAGTCCGGCGCGGCGCTCGCGCCCGACGGCATACCGCTGCAATTTGGGGATATCAAAGCGGAATATCGCGCCGCGCTCGATCACGCCGTCCTCATGCTGCGCTCGCACGAGGGACGACTCGAACTTGCCGGGCGGGATCGCCTCGAATTCATTCACCGCATCTCGACCAACGATATCGCCGGACTGTCGGTTGGCGAAGGTCGCCCGACGTTGTTTCTCAACGCCAACGGGCGCATCCTCGAACGCGCGACGATTTACCACCGCGGCGAAACCGCGCAGTTGATCACCGAACCGGGACGCGCCGCGCCGCTGACGAGCACCCTGCGTCAGAACATTTTCTTCAACGACGACGCCCGCATGACCGATCTCACGCCGCAGACCGAGCAATTCGCGCTCCACGGTCCGTCGGCGGATTCGGTTATCGAAGCCGTCGTTCCCAACGCCGTTAATCTACCGCCCTTTCATAGCATCGAGACGACCGTAAGCGATGTGCCGGTTTTCATCGCGCGGAACAAGCCGCTCGTCGGCGCGCACTGGACGGTGATCGCCCCGATTGAGCACGCGCTGCGTGTCTGGCAAGCCATTCTCGCGGCGGGCGCGCCCCACGGTCTGCGTCCTGCCGGATCGCTGACCTACAACGTCCTGCGTATTCGGGCGGGGCGTCCCGGCGTCGGGCGCGAATTGACCCCCGAATACATTCCGCTGGAAGTCGGGCTGTGGGATGAGATCAGTTTTAGCAAAGGCTGCTACACCGGGCAGGAGATTATCGCCCGCATGGAAAGCCGCAGCCGCGTGGCGAAAGTTATGGTCAGGCTGGCGCTTAGCGCGGCGATCACCGCGCCTGCCGAGCTTTCCATCGAGGGACGCGCTGTGGGTATGCTCACCAGCAGCGTCACCTCACCCGACGGCGAGCATTTCGGGATCGGCGTCGTCAAAACCGCGTTCGCGGAAACAGAACAGTCGCTTCAGCTTGGCGCGGATGGCAACACCGCGCGCATCCTTGCGCTTGCCGCCGCGCCCCCGCCGATGGTCAGTGCATAGCAAAGCGCTCTGTTTCTCTGTGCCGCTTAGGGGGTCTCTGCGTTAGGTTTTTGAATTGGCTTTAAGCTGACGGCTGATGGCTGAAAGCTGACCGCTTACGATGGCGGCTCGCCGTCGAAGAACAGCGACCACCACAGCATCCACGTCTCCGGCTCTGGCGGTGACGTCTGAATGGGGATGTTCAGCGGCGCGACCGGGGTTGTCTGGAAGCTGACGCCCGCGGGCACCGGAATCACGAGCATCTCGCCTTCGCGCACCATTTTGCCCTCGTCGCGCGCCCAGCTTTCCACGTAGGCGTCGCGCTGGACGTAATCGCGCTGCGCGATCAAGGCAGCTTGCTCTTCGCGCAGGCGTTGAATCTCCGTTTCAACGCGGTGATAGGCTTCCTGAAGGGGTTGACCGGCGGCAATGCGGCTGCTGAAGTTGATCGCAAGCAGCAAGCCAATCGCGAGAATCGCCGCGAACATCACCTGCACGCTCGAAAGCTGTCCGGTGCGCTTGTGCTCGTCGCGCTTGGGTTTTTCTTCCGTCATCGGGTCGGTCATGTGCCACCTCTGTGTCCACCCATAGTAGCATGACCGTGGAAAATAAAAAACCCGGGTAACCCGGGTTACTGTGCCGAAGGTGGGAGTCGAACCCACACCCCCTTGCGAGGACTACGCCCTGAACGTAGCGCGTCTGCCAATTCCGCCACTCCGGCATGGAGTAGTTGAATTCTAACAAATGCGCCTTTGATGTCAATATCCGATTTCGCGAAGAAACGCCCGGTTCAAACGCCAACCCTCATGCTATAATCACGCCGCTCCGGGTTCAATCTCCGAAGCAACAAAGCGTCTTCAACCCCTTGCAACAGCCGGGGGTTTTGAAGCCTCGACGGTAAACGCCCATAGTTCCGATTGATCTGCCATGACCCGACTCCTGCGTTATCTCGCGTTCGTATGCTTCCTGCTCACCGCAGCCGCCGTTCTTCCCGCCCTTGCCCAACAGACCGGCGTCACCGCCGAAGCCGTCGGGCAGGCAAACCTGCGCGCCGCGCCCGATGTCGCCGCGGATTTAGTGGGCGAGATTGTCGCCGGGACGCGCTATCGGGTGATCGGACGCAGCGAGTTTTACCCGTGGTACCTGCTGGCGGACACGTCGGGCGCGCAGCCGTTGGGTTGGGTCTTTGCCGAGTTGGTCACGCTTCAGGGCAACGCCGATCAGGTGCCCATTTCGACGCTTCAGGTTGATGCCTCCGCCGTGGTGCCGCTGCCCACCAGTCCCGCGCCGGGTTCTCCCCTGCCCGATCAACCGGTCGCTAGCCCGACGCCCCCGGCGCCGCCCGCGACCCCCACTCTGGCGGCGCGCGTGACCGGCACCGTTCTTGGCGAGATCAACATCCGGTACGGTCCGGGCACCGAATACCCGCGCATCGCCGTCGAACAGGCAGGCGCGCAGTTCGAGATCGTCGGCTGGCACACGCAGCTTCCCTGGGTCGAAATTCGCTACGACGCCGCCCCGGATGGCTTGGCATGGGTCGCGCTCGATCTGTTGGACGTTCAGGGCGACGTTTACAGCCTGCCCTCCACCAGCCGGACGCAGTTCTTTCTGCCAACGCTCACCCCGACGCCGTCGTTGTTGCAACCCAGCAGCTTCCTCGGCGGCACGCCTGTCCCCGCCAGCCCCGCCTTCCAGTCGCTTGGCAACCAGCTTTCGCAGATGATGCTCGACGCGGGCTTTGACATGAACACCAGCCGCCTCGGCGCGCTCTTCCTGCTCGATCTGCAAACCGGCGAGGCGCTCACCTTCGGCAACGACATCGCCTTCAGCGGCATGAGCCTCAACAAAATCGCGATTCTGGCAACGCTGTATGGAACGATGGAAGGTCCCCCGGAAAACGACGATGCCGTTACCATCGCCGAAGCGATGATGTGCAGCGAGAATATCTCGACCAACGAGCTTCTCAGCGAGATCGGCGGCGGCAACCCGTTTCAGGGCGCCGCGGACGTAACCACCTTCCTGAGGACGTTGGGGTTGGAAAGCACCTTCATTACCGCGCCCTTCGGCAATGACCCGTTCATCACGCCCCAGTACGCGCCCGCGCCCGTGACCGCCGCCGACCAGCGCAGCGCCGAACCTGATCCGTATAACCAGGCGACGGTCGAGGAGCTGGGTCAGCTGCTTGGCAGTATCTACCAGTGCGCCTATAACGAAACCGGACCGCTGCTGCAAAACTTCGCGGGGCAGTATACGCCGCGCGAGTGCAGGCAGATGCTGCACGTCATGAGCGCCAACAAAATCAACGCGCTCTTTGA
This sequence comes from uncultured Chloroflexota bacterium, assembly GCA_937864975.1. Taxonomy (GTDB): domain Bacteria; phylum Chloroflexota; class Anaerolineae; order Aggregatilineales; family Phototrophicaceae; genus ZC4RG36. The sequence continues at coordinate 4,167 of CALMDI010000147.1, forward strand.
AAGCGGCGTGCCGCTGGATACGCGCGTCGCGCACAAGCATGGCTGGATTGACGACACGCACGGCGATGCCGCCGTCATCTTCACGCCCGGCGGCGATTACGTCATGGTCGCGGTCGTCCACAATCCCACGTGGATGGATTACAGTGAATCGTTCCCGTTGATGGGCGAGATTTCACGGCTCGTTTACAACTACTACAACCCCACTGCGCCCGTAGCGGAAATCCGTCCCGGCGACGGAGCGGAGCAGTGTCAGTTGCTCGGCAACCCGCTCATTCAGGATTTGATGTCGCCCACCTTCGACGAATAGCCGATAGCGGTTAGCTTTCAGCGAAAGATCAAAGAGTTAACACAGAGCAACAGAGGGACAGAGGAACAGAGAGCCTGTTGAAAAATCTCTGTTGCTCTGAGATGAGTTTTGTCCTGGCTTTTAGCTGACCGCTATCCGCTATCAGCTCTTCACACTGCCAATCGTCAACCCGCTGATTAAATAGCGCGCCTGCGACATGAACAGGATCAGCACCGGGATCGTCACCAGCGCCGCGCCCGCCGCGTACTTGCCCCAGTCCGTGCTGAACTGACCGATCAGCGAGTTGAAGCCGAGGGGCCATGTGTAAGACGTCTCCTGCGCCATCACCGCGTTCGCGACGATAAACTCCGACCACGACGACAGGAAGTTGAACAGGAACACAATCGACAACGCCGGGGTCGAGAGCGGCAGAATGATGCGGATAAACGCTTCAATGCGGTTGCAGCCGTCCACCATCGCCGCCTCTTCCAGATCGGGCGGAATCGTGTCGTAGTAGCCCTTCAAAATCCACACGCTGAACGGCACGGCGGTCACGATGTACGCGAGCATCAAGCCAAGCACCTGATCGCGCAGCCCAAGCTGCGCCACGATCACGTAAATCGGAATTACCATCATTCCTGCCGGAATCATCTGCGTCATCAGCAGGAAGATGAGCAGCGGGCGCCGTGTCGGAAAGCGCCAGCGGCTGAAGGCATAGGCGCTGGTCGCCGCCACGACGACGCCGACAATCGCGACCGAAATCGTGACCGTCAGGCTGTTCCACAACCACAGGAGAAATCGCTCTTCGGTAAACAGCGACACGTAATTTTCGACCGACGCGCCCGCCGGGATCAAATCGAGCGAGCGCGACAGCAGCGCGTTCGTCGGGCGCAGCGAGACGCTGATAATCCGCAGCGCCGGGTAAATCGAGAAGATCGAGTACAGCACCAGGAAGCCGTGAATCGGCTGCCAGATGAACAAGCCCACCACCATCCCCAGCACCAGCCACCCCCAGGACAAGCCGGTGAGCAGCGTCGCGATCAAGCCGAGCGCGACCGCGGCAAGGGCGAGGAGAACGCGCGGCTGGCGCATCAAGTCGGTTCGGGTCGTCGCGGCGGCAGGAAGGACCGGATTGGACGGCGCTTGAGGGTATGAACTCATGACGAATAGACCTCCTTCAAGCCGCCGCTGATCCGCATCCAGAGGACGACGAAGACGAACAGAATGGCGAAGATCACCAGCGAGAATGCCGCCGAAAAGCCAAGCTGAAGCTGCGCGGTGCGCCCGAAGGCGGCGTTATACAGCGCCGTCACCAGAATGTTCGTGCTCTCCTGCGGACCCCCTTCCGTAATCAGGAAGATGACGTTGAACTGGTTAAACGTCCAGATCACGTCGAGCGTAATCGCCGGGACGAGGATCGGTCGAAGCAGTGGAATGGTAATATTCTTGAAGCGCTGCCACACCCCCGCCCCGTCCATCTGCGCCGCTTCGTAATACTCGACCGAGATGCTTTGCAGACCACCGAGCAGCGTCACCATGTAGAACGGAATGCCGAGCCAGATATTCACGAACAGCACGGCAATGAACCCGTAGAACGGGTCGTCCAGCCAGCTTACCG
>CALMDI010000148.1 GCA_937864975.1 uncultured Chloroflexota bacterium
AGGCTGGCGGGCAGCGTGAACACGTCCTCAAGATACATTTGAATCGGGTCGTTCGTATTCTCCCCGATTTTAAATGCCGTTTTCGGCGTCACGGGTGCGGCGATTACGTCCACCTGGCTGAACGCCTCGTCAAAATCCCGCCGGATCAGCGTGCGTACCTGCTGCGCCTTGCCGTAATAGGCATCATAGTACCCCGCCGACAGCGCGTACGTGCCGAGCATAATCCGCCGTTTGACCTCCGAACCGAAGCCCTGCCCGCGCGTTGCCTTGTACGTCTCCCACATATCGCCCTTCTCGACGCGCAAGCCAAAACGGATTCCATCGTAGCGGGCAAGGTTCGCGCTCGCTTCTGCGGGAGCGATCAGGTAATACACCGGAACGCTGTAGTCGGTGTGTGGCAGGCTGACCTCCACGATCTCCGCGCCGAGGCGTTCCAGGTGGGCAATCGCGGCGCGCACGGCATCTTCGGTGTCGGGCTGCATCCCGTCGATGAAATATTCTTTCGGAACGCCGACGCGCAAGCCGCGCACGTCGCCCGTCAGCGACGCCGTATAATCCGGCACAGGCGCGTCCATCGAGGTCGAGTCGAGCGGATCATAACCCGCCATCACCTGCAAAATTTGCGCGGCATCTTCCACCGTTCGCGCCAGCGGACCGGCGCAATCGAGCGACGAGCCAAACGCGACCAGTCCATAGCGCGAAACGCGCCCGTAACTGGGCTTCAAACCGACGACGCCGCAAAACGCGCCCGGCTGTCGAATGCTGCCACCTGTATCGGTACCCAAAGCGGCGAGGGCAAGCCCCGACGCGACGGCTGCCGCGCTGCCGCCGCTGCTGCCGCCCGGCACGCGCTCCACGTTCCACGGATTGCGCGTGATCCCACAGGCGGAATTCTCCGTCGACGACCCCATGGCAAATTCGTCCATGTTCGTCTTGCCGAGCATCACCACACCCGCGTCGAACAGGCGCTGCACCGCCGTTGCCGTAAAGACGGGCACGTAGCCGGTCAGAATCCGCGAGCCGCAGGTAGTCAGCACGCCCGCCGTGGACAGCACGTCCTTCATCGCCATCGGCACGCCAAGCAGCGGTCGGCGGTCTCCCGCGTGGATCGCGTCGTCTGCCGCCTGCGCTGCCTCAAGCGCCGCGTCGCGTGTCACCGTGATATACGCGCCAAGCATCGGATCGTGCTGGTCGATCTGATCGAGATAGGCTTGCGTGAGTTCGACAGCGGAAAAATCGCGGGCGCGCAGCCCGGCGAGGGTTTGCGTCAGGCTTAAATCGGTCAACGTCATAAGCAGCGTCTCTGCATTTGTTCAGCCGGAACGGTGTATTGCAGAGTATAACATATCAACCCCTCCCTTCAGGAATCCGTCTCCCAGACGCAAGCTCAACGGCACTGCCTCAAATCCGCGTCAGTAAATTGGCGTTAATTTGATTTCACGTCTATCTCGTAAAAATTTGCCATTTATGTCCTGTTTTACGCGGCAGCTTTGGGCGAAACTTCAACGTGAGAGCGAGTTCGTTTGTACACTGTGGACAACTCGATAGCGAGACCGCTTGACATGAGAAAGAAACAGACTCATAATCGGGTCATGAGAGTTGTAATTCTCATGCCTTGCCCGATTGGAGGCGATCTGAATTCCCAGGCGCTCCTCTCGGACAGCAATTTCGTTTCTCTCTTATTGAGAGCCTTGGGAGGCTACCATGCGTGCAGAGAAGCAATTGAGTCTGGCGAAGAAGGACAAGGGCGGCAGCAAGTCGGGTGGAAGCTCCGGCAGCAAATCCGGCGGGTCGTCCGGCAGCAAGTCGGGGGGCAGCAAATCCGGCGGCAAGAAATAAACCGGATGGGGTAGTGGTCTGAACAAACAGGCTCCAGCAGCACCGGAGTCTGTTTTTTTGCGCCACGCCGGTCTGTATCTGCACCTCGTCCCGTGGTATCCTGAAGACGGCGGAACGCACCGCCTGTTCCGGGGACTTCACATGTCAATTCAATCGGAAAATGATCTCGTCAAGCTGCTCCGCATCGGGCGCATTGTCGGGCTGACGCTCAAAGCGATGCAGGACGCGCTCGAACCGGGCATGACGACAGCACAGTTAGATGCCATCGGCGCGGCATTCCTGAAGCAGCACAGCGCCCGCTCCGCGCCTCAGATTACGTATCAGTTTCCGGGCGCGACGTGCATCAGCATCAACGACGAGGCGGCGCATGGCATTCCCGGCAGCCGCGTCATCCAGCCGGGCGATCTGGTGAATATCGACGTGTCGGCAGAATTAGACGGCTTTTTCGCGGATACCGGCGCGACGATGCCCGTACCGCCGACCTCCGACGAGCAGCAGCGCCTGTGCGACTTCACGCAGGCGGCGCTCGACCGCGCGCTGGAGGCGGTCACCGCGGGCAAGCCGATCAACGTCATCGGTAAAGCCGTTGAAACAGAAGCGCGTCGCGGCGGCTACAACATCATCCGCGAGTTGGGCGGGCACGGCATCGGGCGCAAGCTGCACGAGGAGCCGCGCAACGTGCCGAATTTCTTCACCAAGCGCGCCAGCCACCCGCTGACCGAAGGACTCGTGCTGACGATTGAGCCGTTCCTCACGACGGGCATCGGTCGTGTCGTCACCGCCGACGATGGCTGGACGCTCAAAACCCCGAACGGCGCGCTGGCGGCGCAGTACGAGCACACCGTCGTCATCACCAAAGGCAAGCCAATCCTGATCACGGCGGTCTAAAGCCGCTCGCCTTCGATCATCGCTTCCTAGCGGTCGAACGCTTCATCCCAACCCATCTCCGTAAACAGGGTTTTGTACGCCTGTGATGCCGCCAGATTTCGCAATGCCTCCGCATCGCCGCTGGTATAAGCGGCTTCGATTACGTTGTGATGCTGGAGCATAAATGTCATCTGGCGCGCGTTTAAACCCCATCGGCTCTCTCCCACCTGAGAACCGTGTTCGTGAACGACCACGGTCGCCCCTTTGTCCACGCCCATGATTCAGAAGAATACGACTACTCGATCCGCACCCGCCCGATCTCCGCGCGGTCGCCGCGCGTGCCGTCGGCTGCCTCGCTGATAAGACGTTCGCTCGTCTGCCAGTGATAGACCAGCGCGTAAACCGCGTAGTCGCCCGGCGGCAGCGCCGACACGTCGAGCGTGACGAGCGCGCACGAAAACGGCTCGGATGACAGTCCGGCGTCCGCCTGCGCGACCAGATTCCCCTGCGCGTCCGTCAGGTGAAGCCCGTATGAATAGGTGTTCGCTGGCACGCTCTCCGCGACCGTCCAGCCGGTCAGCACGTCGAGCGTTTTATCGACCCGTTCCGGCAGCGACTCCAACAGATGCAGCCCGATGCTATCCCCGAAGCGAAAAGGCGCTTCAGCCGCATTCGGCGCGCGCGCATACAGGTCGAGCGTCAGTTCGCTCCCCGCGTACGCCCGCCCGCAAGCCGCGTAATCGGCGGCGAGGACGCGCTGAAACTCGGCAAGCTGGAACGGCGACGGCACGTCCGGCTTGACCACCAGCCACACGCGCGGCGCGTCGTCCAGAAAATCCCGCGCCTGCCGGAAATAGTCGTCGTCGGGCGGCAAGCCCGGAATTTCCTCAAGCTGGTTATGCCGGATGCCCAACGGCTCGGCGTAATAATCGACAATCGGCTCGGTCAGCCATTCGCGCCCCGGCTCCTCCACGTGGAACAGCAGCGCGTCGTCCGGGGTCGCGGATGTCTCAACACGCTCAAGAACCGCCGACAAATCCTCCCAACCGAGCGCGACCTCGGTTCCCGGCTGCTCGTTGATAAATGCCGGGTCGTAGGCGTTCCACACGCCCGCGCCGATCCACAGCGCGAGGATCAACGGCGACGGAACGCCCCGCCGCGCCAGAGCGTCGACACCGAGCGCGCACGCCAGCGCCAGCGCCGCCCACACCGCCATCAGGTGACGCACGTGGAAAATCACGCGCAGCGGCTCGTTCGCCAGCAGCGCGATTCCGAGCGTGCATCCCACCCACAGCCACGCCAGCATCACGACGCAGCGGCGCGACATCGAATTCACCCCACGCAGCGAATACAGGCACAGTAGAATCAGCAGCGCCACGCTGCCGTTGCTGAAGCTGGTGGCGAACGTCTCAATAATCGCACCAGCGCTCAGCGGTATGATCCGCCGCGTCTCACTCAGCAGCGTGTCCTGCGCGGTCGCGAAGGCGATGCCCGCCCACGGTAGAAAACAGATGCCCGCGAGCGCCATCAGAATCGGCACGCGCCACCACGCACGGGTCTTGGCGACGAACAGCAGGTGATACAGCGCCACTGCGACCGCCGTCAGCGCGGCGAAATAGTGAATGTAGAGCAGCCCGACGACGCTGACGAAAAACGTCAGCTGCGTCCAGACGCCGCCGCGCCCGCGCATAATCCGCCAGTACGACCACACGCACATCACGGAAAACAGCACCGAAAACGTGTAGCCGCGAAGCTCGTGGAGATAATTGGCGAAGAACGCCGACGCGCCAAGCATCACCGCCGCGCTGATGCCGACGCGATGCGACACCAGATCGCGCCCCAGGCGATACATCCACGCGACCGCCAGCACGCCGACCAGCCACGGCAGCACCCGCGCCGCCGCGTGATGCCAGCCGACCGCCGCGCCCCACCCCGCCAGCAGCGTTTGAAAGCCGGGGGGCCAGGTGCTGCGCTCCGCGACGCGCTGCCAGATGTCGGCGGGCGCGACCGGTCCATACTGCGCGCCGCCCGCGTAGTAAACGGACAGCCATTCGTCATACCACAGCGCGTCCGCGTTCAGCCCGCGCGCGCCCAGCCACGCCGCCAGCAAAATGACGGGAATCGCCCAAAGCCATGCCAAGCCCCACCCGGTAACTTTCCTGTCGATTTCAGGAAGAAAGCGCCTGACACTATCGCCTTTAAGTTCCCCCTCCCTGAAGTCGGGGAGGGGGTCAGGGGGTGGGGTTTCAGTGAGGTTCAATGACGTCATTCAATCTCGAAGCTGCCGAGCAGCAGATAGTCGTCGCGCTCGCCCGTCGCCACGCGCGTCCCCTGAATCCGGTTCCCGGTCTGCCACTCGTACAGCACCAGCCGAATCGTATAGCTGCCCGACGCCAGCCCGGTCAGGTCGATCTGCGCGGTAAAACACTGGAACGCGCGGTCGGGCAAGCCATAATCCGCCTGCGCCACCAGCGCCCCCGCCGCGTCGAGCACATGCAGCCCCACGGAATAGATTTCGCGCTGGACTCTATCCTCCAGCCGCCACGCCAGCACCAGCGGCAGCGCGTCGCTCGCGTGCGCCGGAACCGGATCGGCGTAGGCAAGAGAAACGCCATTGTCGTAGGCGATCACGACGTCCGACTCACTCTCCGGCGGGCAGCAGCAGCCTTCCGCCCGCGAGTAAAGTTCCAGCGTCAGTTCCGGCAGGTCGAGCGCGACCCGGCACGAGCGAAAGCCGCCGTCGTCCAGCGCCCGGCGAAACTCTGCCAGCCGGAAGTTTTCCGTTCCGCGTTCCATACCCACCCATACCCGCAGCGAATCGTCGAGAAACTCGTCCACCTGCGCGTAATATTCGTCGTTCGCCTGCCTGCCCGGAAACTGGCTCAGCAGCGCGTAGCGCACGTTTAGCGGAAACATATAGTAATCGAACGTTCCCGCGATTGCCCACGGATAGCGCGGCGCGTAAAACGCCACCGCGTCGCCTTCCTGCACCTCGCGGGCAATCGTGTCCGCCACGCGGTTCATCGGCAGGTTGGGGCGGAAGATCGGCAGGTAAATCTCGCGGAACAGCACGTCGTCGAACTGCCCCCCCGTGCCGTTGACCACGCCGCTCCCCAGCCAGATCGCCGCGACGCCCACGACCACCGCCGTATAGCGCCTGCGGCTGAACCATTCGACTGCGATGCCGAACAAGAGCGCCCACAGCGGCACGAGCGCCATCAGGTAGCGAATGTGTCCGAGAAACGGCAGAAACTCATTGCCGATCAGCGCGATCACCAGCAGCGCCACCGTCAGAAACCAGACCATCCCTACCGCTCGCCCGCGGCTGGCGAGCGCGCCCACGGCGATCACGCCGAGCAGCGGCACGACCCCATTGCTGAAGCCGTAAGCGAGCAGGCGAAACGTCTCTGCAAGCGACATCGAGAAGGCATCGCGCCCGGTGGTGCTGGCGACGTTGCTCAT
>CALMDI010000149.1 GCA_937864975.1 uncultured Chloroflexota bacterium
ATGGACCGCAACAAGGACGGCGCGCGCCTGCTGAAGGGCGCGGTCGTCCCCCGCCAGTGGAAGCGCGAGGTCATCTCCCGCTGCTACAACTTCCTGATCAAGGCGATCTTCCGCAACAAGTTCTCCGACGCGCCGCCCGGCTGGCTGGACAACTACTCCGACCCCAACGACCCGGACAAGCGCTGGCGCTTCTCGTACGACTGCCTGCGCTTCTCGGTGACCCGCATGACCGGTGACGCGCCCGGTCCCGCGTCCGTTCCCGGCGATCTCACCGGGGACGTGTCGTTCGACACCGGGAAGGGGTGCGCGAGATTCGACTACGGCTACGGCCGCGGGACGAACAAGACGACGACGCCGGGCGTACAGGCGGTGGCCTCCTCGTGTCGTGCCTCCGCGACGAGCGCCCGCAAGCTGGCGGCGCGACGGGGTCGGGGGGTGCGCTTCAAGTCGCGCTCGACCGTCGAGGTCTTCCGCATGTCGAAGGGGCGCCGGGCGACCGACCCGCTGCGCGTGGTTGTAGGCATCGAGTTCGGCGCGGTGGTCGTCAGCGCCGACGGCGGGCAAACGTGGACAGGACACCGCGAAGGGGCGCTGCGCGACTGTCACAGCCTGTTCTTTCACGCGACTGATGGCAGCCGGGTTTACGAAGGCGGTGGCACAGGTGCGGGCGCTGCCACCAGCCGCGATGCCGGGATGCAGTGGGAGCAGCCCAACGACAGCCCTGCGTTTGACCGCCATTATGGGTGGGCGGTCGCGGCAGACCCGGCGCAGCCCGATACCTGGTATGTAGCTGTCTCTCCCGGACCCGGCAACGCCCACGGCGGTGAAAATGCCGCCGCCCGAATTCTGCGTCGCGAGGGAAATGCGTGGCAGCGTGTCGGCGGCGAGTTCGCGCAGCCGTCGCGTCACATGCCCTACGCCCTGCTGACCGACCCCGCCGCGCCCGGTCACGTCTACACAGGATTGAGCAATGGGGACGTCTGGCACAGCGCCGATCATGGCGACTCGTGGGCAAAGCTGCCGTTCAGCCTGCCCGAAATTCATCGGGCGCTTATCATGCGCTTCTAGGCTTGCGCGATGAGCGAGCCGCGAAACGACGAGCCTAACCTCGACCTGATCCGCATGGTGCAGAATGCGCGGATGCAGCACGACGCCGAGGCGATGCCCTCCCGGTTGACCGGTATTTACTGGATCGAGGCGAAACGCCAGGGAGCGGGCGCGCCGCCCACACCTCGCGCCGGGCATTGGATCATTCCGACGACGGTGTCGCGGGTGGACGCGCTCTGGGCGGCGATCAAAGAGGCGACCGAAGCCGGGCGGCTTGGCTACAAGTCGAAGGTCTCGACGGCGTCGCGCTCAGGCAGCGTTGATGAGCGCGTGATCCTTGTAGTCACTTACGATGCTGATGACCGCGATGATGTGGCGCGCGTCCGTGAAGCCTTGCGGACGCTGGGCATAAACGACCCGATTGAATACCATCGTGTGAGCGATTAGCGCGTTCTCGCCGTTAAAGCGTGGCATCTAAAAAGGCGTTTTAACAAGCTGTTAAGAGCCGTAGATGTCTCTTAGCCCCTTTAGTGGGCTTAAATATTTTTACTCCAGCCGGGCGGCTTCAGCCCCCGGCGTCAATCTCAAGGGAGAATTTCGATGCCGATTCGGATTGACGTCTGGTCAGATTTCGTCTGACCCTATTGTTTTGCCGCCGCTTCCAGTCTGGAGGCGCTCAAACAGACGCACGAGGTCGATATTCACTGGCGCTCGTTCGAGTTACGTCCCGAAGGGACGGTCATTCCCGATGGGTACCGCGAGCGCGTTCTTGCCTCGCGTCCGCGCCTGAACCAGCTCATGCGGGAGCATTACGGCGTCGAGTTGAATTCCGGTCCGTGGGGCATCAACAGCCGCCGCGCGCTCGTGGGCGCGAAGGTGGCGGAAGCGCAGGGCGAAGCCATCGGCGAAGCCTATCATCGCGGCGTTCTCCATGCCTACTGGCTGGAAGGGCGTTCCATAGACGATTTGGACGTGCTGAAGGATATTGCCGGCGCGGCGGGCATGGACGCGGAAGCGTTCGCCCTCGCGCTGGACGACCCACAGTACAATCAAGCCGTTTCTGTGGACGTCGCATTGGCGTACCGCCTCGGCATTCAGGGCGTGCCCGCGCTCATTTTCGACCGTCAGTATTACGTCTCTGGCTGGCAGCCCTCCAACGTCCTCCGCGACCTCGTCGACCAGATCACCGCGCAGCAGAGCGGGGAGCATCGCGACTAAACACTTTACAGTTGTCTCAATCAAAAGCGGGTTGGTCAGATGACAGCCCGCTTTTGCATTTCGTCGAATTTGCTACTCTACGGCAGCCTCTTCCGTTGGCGCTGCCAGCGTGGGTGAAACGCTGAAACCCCACCCTTGCCTCTGGCTCGTCGTGGTCGGGCGTGCTGCTTCCACTTGCGCGAGGACAAGCTCATGCACCGCGTCCGGCGACGGGATTTCGACGTCGGGCGCCACGACTTCGATCACGCCGGTCATCTCCCGGTGGATATCGCACCGGTAGGTATACGTGCCCGGCTCCACGTCCACAATCAGCGAGAATGCGGGGCTGGATGCCGGTGACGTGACGATACCGCTGTTCGCGTCGCCGCCGGTATACAGCGCGCCCGAAACCACCGTTGCCAGGTACGGGTTTATGGGTTGTCCTACGTTCGGGCTGCTGGAAGTCCCCAAAAGAATGCGTTCCCGCTGGCGCATCAGAAAATTCGGGTCTGCGCTGTCGCTAAGCAGGTGAATGTTGTGCGGACCCGACACATTCCAGCGAATCTGGTCGCCGCGATGCACCTGAATCGTCTCCGGCATGAACGCATTCACCGGCACGCCGCCGCCGTAAAGCCCGGCGTTCAGGGTATAAGTACGGTGGTTTGCCGTGTGATTTTGCGCGGTAGCCGCCGCGATCCCGATCATCAGCGCCGTAGCGCCGACGATGGCTGCGCGAAACCCGGCTGCGATCCCAAACATACGACGATCCCCTCATATCCTC
>CALMDI010000150.1 GCA_937864975.1 uncultured Chloroflexota bacterium
TTCGGAGCCATGGCAGCGATGTGGACTGCGACGTCGTGTGCTGCGGTTGCAGCGGCTTCGCCTTCGCCGTCAACAGCGAACAGCACGCCAACCTGGGCCGGGAGGTCCTTGGAGGTCTTGTGCAGGTAAGCGTCGACCGTTGCGCCCTCGATGCGGGAGATGCGGCGGACAACAACCTTCTCGCCCAGGACTGCGCCTTCTTCGACGACAACCTCGGAGAGGGGCTTGCCGTCAACATCGGTGGCGAGCAGGCTCTCGAGGTCGGAAGCGCCGGCCTCGACAGCGCCGGCCAGGCCCTTGTCGGCGAGCTGGATGAACTTGTCAGCCTTGGCCACGAAGTCGGTCTCGCAGTTGACCTCGATCATGACGCCGACGCCGTTGCTGACCTTGGCAGCCACCAGGCCCTCGGCGGTGGAACGGCCTTCACGCTTGGTAGCGCCCTTGAGGCCCTTGATGCGGATGATTTCGATGGCCTTCTCGGCGTCACCGTTGGCTTCGTCAAGAGCCTTCTTGACGTCCATCATGCCGGCGCCGGTGCGCTCGCGCAGGGCCTTGATGTCCGCGGCAGTGTAGTTCGCCATGTGAACCCCTCTGTCTAGAAAATGTGTGGTGGTGTACGGACTGACAGGACGGCAGCCCACGGGTGGGCCGCCATCCTGTCAGCAGCTCCGGCGCTGCAGGCAGCGCCGGAAAATCCGGATGTACTTGTGTTACTTGGCGTCTTCGGCGGGAGCCTCGGCAGCGGCCGGAGCTTCCTCGGCAGCCGGAGCAGCAGCCTCTTCAGCGGCCGGAGCAGCAGCTTCTTCAGCCTTGCTGCCTTCGAGGAGCTCGCGCTCCCACTCGGCCAGCGGCTCTTCCGGAGCTTCAGTAGCGCCCGTGCCACGGCTGTTGCGCGCGATGAGGCCTTCGGCAACGGCGTCTGCAACAACGCGGGTGAGGAGGTTCACGGAGCGGATGGCGTCGTCGTTGCCCGGGATCGGGAAGTCGACTTCGTCGGGATCGCAGTTGGTGTCCAGGATGGCAACAACGGGGATGTTCAGCTTCTTGGCCTCGTCAACGGCGAGGTGTTCCTTCTTGGTGTCCACGATCCAGAGCACGGACGGTGCCTTGGTCAGGTTGCGGATACCGCCGAGGTTGGACTCCAGCTTGGTGAGTTCGCGCTTGAGGAGCAGCAGCTCCTTCTTGGTGTACGCGGAACCGGCAACGTCGTCGAAGTCGATCTCTTCGAGTTCCTTCATGCGCTGGATGCGCTTGGCGACCGTCTGGAAGTTGGTCAGCATACCGCCGAGCCAACGCTGGTTGACGTCACAACCCTCGAAAATGGGGAGAGCCGCCCACCCCGCTGTCCCTACTGCGGTCAGTTCGTGCGCCCGGACGTGGTCTGGTTTGGCGAACTGCTGCCGTCCGACATGCTGACGGCGGCGAGCCAGGCTATCGCGCAGACCGATTTGATGCTCGTGGTGGGCACGTCCGGCGTGGTCACGCCCGCCGCCGACATGCCCTTCGCCGCTAAACGGAACGGCGCGCGTATTCTGGAAGTGAATCCGTACCCCAGTGAGATTACGCGCATCGCGGACATCTGGCTGGAAGCGCCGTCCGGGGAAGCGCTGCCGCGCGTGCTGGAAGCGATGGAGGGGATGCGCCGTTAAGCGGGTTCTGTCTCGACGTGGGTTGCGAGACGCATTTCAATCCAGAAGCAGGAGCCACCGCCCGACGCCGCGTCCACGCCGACCTGCCCGCCCTGTAACTGAACCAAGTTCTTGACGATCCACAGCCCCAAGCCGGTGCTGCTCTCGCCACCGGTCGGGCGCGTGCTGAGCTTGCCGAACTGCGTAAACAGCCGGTCGCGCTCGTCGGATGGAATGCCGGGTCCCTGATCGCTCACGCAGATACGCACGCGGTCGCTGCCCACATCGGTGGTGATGGCGATGACGCTGTCCTGAGGACTGTATTTGACCGCGTTACTGATGAGGTTATCCAGCGCCTGCGCCATGCGTGTATGATCGGCTTGAATCCAGGCGTTCGTACCCTCAACCTCGAACGCCAGTCCCTTATTCTCGGCGCTCAACTGATACTGTTCCACGATAGTCGCGATCAAATTACGCACCGATACGTCCGTGATCTTGACGTCCACGCGCCCGCTTTCGAGCGCGGCGATTTCCAGAAAGTCGTGGATGACGCTTGCCATCTGATCGACGGCGGTATCGAGCATGTCGAGAAAGTGAACGGCGCCGTCGTTGTCCTGCAACGACTCGCGGAGCAGGTGGCGAATCAAGCTGATGTTGCCCAGCGGCGATTTGAGGTCGTGCGAAGCGATGCGGAAGAAGCGGTCTTTCATTTCCTGCGCCGCCTGAAGCTCGCCAATCGTATTTTTGCGCTCGTCCTGCAGGCGCTTGAGCGTGACCTGCGTCTGTACGCGCGCCATCAAAACGTCGGTCTGGATCGGCTTGGGGAGATAATCATTCGCGCCCATCTGCAAGCCGCGCACCACGTCGCGCGTATCCGAGAGGGCGGAAATCAGAATCACCGGAAGATCCGCCGTTCGGGGATTGCCGCGAATGTGCTGCAGCGTGTCCAGCCCACTCATGCGCGGCATCATGATATCCAGCAGGACGAGGTCGAAGGGGGCTTGCGCGAGCATATCCAGCGCATCCTGCCCGCCGGTCACGCTGATCACCCGATAGCTCCCGGTGAAGATGCGCTCCAACAGCGCGAGATTCGCGCGCTCGTCATCCACCAGCAGGAGCAAAGGGGCGCTGTCGTCGGTCATGCGATTCCTCGAAGCACTTCAGCCGCACGCGGAAAACTCGATCCACAACGCGCCATCGGACGCGCGCCTGACCCTACGGTAACACAAAACCGGCGGGCGAATCGAAAAGGTTTTTCTGTTACAATTTCAAGCCTGCCGCCGCTGCAAGGCATTTTTTTGAAACCGATGAAAAACATCGTTCTTTTCCTTGTGCTGAGCCTGTGGCTTGCCGGTCTTGTCTCCGCACAGGAGACGACAGAACAGCCCCCGCATCAGGCGTTCGTCCAGCGCGACATCGACAGCGCCGGACAGGATCGCCTGATCTTTGTCGATACCACGACGGGCGATCAGACGCCGCTTTCGGTGACGGGCGAACGCTATACGATCATCGACGGCGGCGTTCTCTTTTTAGATACGAGTGTGAACCGGGTAAAAGTTGCAAAACCCGACGGCACGGTGACTGACTACCCGTTCATCCAGCCAACGTTCAGCACGCGGCGGGTCGATTGGGTTGTCTCCGACGATGGCAAGCAGATCGCGTGGACATTGACGGACGGCTCCGCGAACGCCCTCACCACAACCACCACGGTCGCCAACCTCGATGGAAGCAGCGCGCGCGAGGTGCTTGTGGATGGACCGCGCGAGGGGATTCGGGCGATGCCGGTCGCGCTCGCGCCCGATGGCGTCACGCTTTACATGGATTACCAGCCCGACGTGATCGGCAGCCTGACCCCGTTTCAGCAGTATGCCGGATTATTCTCGGTTGACGTAGCAACGGGAAACGTGCAAGCGCTGCCGGACGAGCCGGGGTGTTTTTGCGGCGCGGGGATTGGCAGCGGTTACGCGGTGCGTCTCGCGGTCAATGCCGCGCTGAGCGGCTTCGACGTGCGTGTCACGAACCTGGCGTCCGGCAGCGCGGTGACCATTCCATCGCTGAATCTCGTCGGCTTCACGCAGGCGGGGGACGTGTTGATCGCGCCCGACGGCACGCGCGCGGTTTACGCGCTGGCGCAGGTTCAGAACTTCGGCGCGACGAACCAGTCGGTGCGGACGGTGTTCGTAGTCGTCGATCTGATTACCCACACGCAGCGCGCGCTGACCGATCCGATCACGACGTTCGTGCATCCGGTGGCGTGGACGGAAGACAACAGCGCGATTCTA
The DNA here is from genome assembly GCA_937864975.1 of uncultured Chloroflexota bacterium. Lineage (GTDB taxonomy): Bacteria > Chloroflexota > Anaerolineae > Aggregatilineales > Phototrophicaceae > ZC4RG36. The sequence goes on from CALMDI010000150.1 coordinate 3,911, forward strand.
TTCACAAGTCCGTCACTGGACGGAACGTGGAAAGTGAGCCTGAGCGACGGGAGGCTGGTCAAGGTCGCCAGCGCGACGTACGTAGGACGGGTTCATTAAGGGGACGGCTCCCCGTAGGTCGCCGGATAATGGATGACCAGCAGGGACGCGGTGGTTTGTGCCGCGAGCTGCTCCGGCAGGGTGCCCAGGCTCGACTGGAACCGCTGGCGCGTGCCCGTCGTGCTCAACAGCACCAGGTCTTGCGTATCCACCCGCGCCATAATTTCCGCCGTCGGGTTTGCGTCGAGCTTGTGGACTTCATACGGGTGCTCAATTTTCAGGCTTTTGAGTTCGTCGCAAATCCTCTCGTAGTAGGCGGCATCCACCAGCACAACCAGCGGCGCGTTGAGCGCATCGGCAATCGTCATCGCTGCTTCCGCCATCTCGTCCAGAAAGTCGAATGCCGTGCTGTCGGCGGTGACGACCATAATCACTTCTGCCAGCCCGATCAACGATGTGCCGATCCGCGCCACCATGGCGGGAAGGCGCGCGTTCCAGAGGACTTCGTCGAGCACCGTCCCGAAGACGCTGCCGCGAAACATGGCTTTGCCGCGCCAGCCCAGCACAATTAAAGAGGCGTTTTGCTCAATCGCGCTGTGCAGGATACCGCGAGCCACGGAGGTGTCGACGCGACGCAGGGGTTGAATCCTGGTGTCGGCATCCTTAAAAACCTCGGCGTCCATGAGGCGCTGCTGGTCAGCAAACCCGACGATTTGCCCCTGGGTGTCGAGCGCGATGTGCAGCGGCATCAGAGTGCCGCCTTTTTCGCGCGTCAGAATGCCCGCCAGCCGGATCAACCCTTCCTGCGTGCCGGGATTGCTCACCGGCACGAGGACGCGCTCAAACAGATGGTCGTGCCTCAGCGTGGGCGCGGGCGGCGTCAGCCTCCGCGCGAAGCGCTGCACGATCAGCGGAGACGTGACGGACGTGGCGAGGATCATCAACATCGTCCCGCTGAACACGCTGGCGGGAAACAGCGCCATCTCGACGCCCACCAGCACCGTCGGCAGGGTGACCGCCGCCTGACACTGGGATAGCCCGAACATCGTCATCATTTCGTCGCGCGAATAGTGAAAAATGCGCGCGGTGATGTAGGCGGCGAGAAATTTAGCGACGTAAGCGATCACGGTTAAGCCAATGCCGATGGTGAGCGCGTCGCCTTCTCCGATAAACGCCGCCGGATCGGTAATCATGCCGCTGTAGATGAGGAACGCCGGGATGAACAGCGCCTCGCCCAGAAACAGGACGCGGTACGTCACCTGGCTGTGGCGCGGCAGCGTCGAATTGACCGCCAAGCCTGCCAGAAATGCGCCGACCACGGCGTGCATTCCAATCGCCTCCGCCACCAGCGCCGTGACGAAGAGCGCGACGAGGACAAACTGGAACTCGATGCTGTGCCCGTGAAAGCGGCGAAAGAAAAACCTGCCGAGCCTCGGCAGTCCCAGCAGGACGAGCGCGGCAAACCCGATCACCAGCGCGACCAGTGTGGCAACCTGCCCGACCGATCCGCCGCCCTCGCCGCTGATCCCCGTGACGATTGCCAGCACCAGAAATGCCGAAACGTCCGTGAAGACCGTCGCGCCGACGGTCACGGCAACCGTTTCGTTCAGGACGACACCAGAGCGCGTCAGAATGGGAAATGCCAGCAGCGTGTGCGAGGAGAGGGCTGATCCCAGCAGGATCGCGCCCAGCCAGCTAAAGCCAAGCACGCGCCCGAAAATCGTCCCGGCGACCAGCGGAATGAAGAAGGTCAGCAAGCCAAAGACAATCGACCTGTTACGGACGCGGTTGAACTGTCCGAGGTCGATTTCCAAGCCCGCGTTGAACATCAGATAGATCAGACCGACGGTCGCGAACAGGAGAATGATGCCGGCATTGGGCAGCAGCCTGAAGCCGTAGGGACCGATCAGGATGCCGCCGACGATCAAGCCGATGATGCCCGGCAGCCGAACCCGTTCCGACAGCAGCGGCGCGATCAGGATGACCGCCATGATCGTGAGGAAGATGGGAAGGGGTTCGTGAAGCAGGGCTTCTTCCGGTCTACCCGGCATGGCGACTTCCTTCCGGCGGCATCGGAGAATTATTTCATTATAGCTTGCACGTAATGGAAGACAACCGAACGAACTTTGTAAATTGACTCAGATTTTGCCCCAAGGCTTGAGAGGTTTTTGTTGCTTCTATATCGGAAGACTCTGTACAATTTCAACTATGGTGACTACCCACGCCAGCCACAATTCCGTTCCCGACTTTGAACGTCGGAAAGCGAAATACGAACCGGTCTCGCGACTTCTGATGGGGATGTACGGCAGTCCCGACTGGCGGCAGCAGTTGCCGCCGCTGGACGAGCTGATCGACTGCATCCTGAGCCAGAGCACGACCGACGCGAACCGCGACCGCGCGTTCGACGCGCTCAAGGCGCGCTTTCCGTCGTGGGAAGCGGTGCGCGATGCGCCAACCGAAGCCGTGATCGACGCGATTCGCCCGGCGGGGCTGGCGAACCAGAAAGCGCCGCGCATTCAGGGCGTCCTGCGAACGATCAGCGAGGCGTATGGCAGCCTGGGTATCGACTTTCTGAACGACCTGCCGCTGGAAGAGGCGCGCGCGTGGCTCACCAATCTGGATGGCGTGGGACCGAAAACAGCGGCGATTGTGCTGTGTTTCGCGTTTAACCGCCCCGCCTTTCCGGTCGATACGCACATTCATCGCGTCGGACGGCGAATCGGCTTTCTGCCGGATGGCATCAGCGCGGAGAAGGCGCATCCTGTCATGGAAGCGATGATCCCGGCGGGCGATTATTATGCCTTTCACCTCAACCTGATTCGTCACGGTCGGGAGATTTGCAGAGCGCGCCGCCCGGAATGCGAGCGCTGCCCGCTGACCGGTCACTGCGATTATTACCAGGGATTTGTGAGTCACCGGCATGAGTAATTACGACAGGCACAGCCTGCCGGTTTCCCAGCAGGAAATCATCCATTTGCGGAACAATGTCAACCTGCTCCGCAGTCAGATTCAGTCGGGGCGTGTGGACGGCAGTTTTCTAACGCGCCAGATTGATAAGATCGCTCATTTGCTGGAGCGCATCGAAAGCGACTATGGGTCGCGGCGCGACGCCGGGCGCTTTGAAGCGCTGTACGGCGTGAGCCGCCTGCTCGGCTCCTCGCTCGACCTGACGACCGTGCTCGATCAGGTCATGGACGCCATCTTGCAGCTCACGGGCGCGGAACGGGGCTTCCTGATGCTGCGCGACGACGACGGCGAATTATCCGTCACCACCGCGCGCAACTTCGACCAGCAAACACTGGGCAGCGATAAGTTCAATTACAGTCACACCATCGTCAATCAGGTCATGGACGAAGGACAGGCGGTCGTCACGACCAACGCCGCCGAAGACCCGCGCTTTTCAGGGCAGGCGAGCATCGTCGGACAGGCGCTGCGCAGTATTATGGCAACACCCCTCCGCACCCGCGGGCGTGTCATCGGCGTCGTCTACGTGGACAACCGCGCCGTCACCGGAATGTTTGACAACGACGATTTAGCCGCAATGGAAGCCTTCGCCGGTCAGGCGGCGGTCGCGCTGGACAACGCACGATTGTTCAGCGCGACCGATTACCAGCTTCGGGCGCGGCTGGACGAACTGACTCAGCTTCGACGCATCGACCTCCAACTCAGCGAGACGCTCGACACCAGACGCGCCATGCAAACGGCGCTGGAATGGGCGTGCCGGCTTTCCGGCGCGCACAGCGGCTATCTGGGCTTGGTCGAGGACGAGCCGCCGCGCATTATCGCGGTTCAAAGCTACGGCATTCCGCCGGATATGACCACGCCGACCGAACTGCACAATAGTTACCCGGCGACTCTGCGCGTGGCGCAAACCGGCACGCCGGTCATCCTGAGCGACGACAGACCGGGCTGCGCCGCGACTCTGATCGTGCCAGTTCGCCGCGAGCAAACCGTGATCGGCGTCGTGCTGCTCATCGGCGATAAAGCCTTCACGTCCGACCAGCAGGACCTGGTCGAGCGGGTGGTCATGCGCGCGGCGGTCGCGATTGAGAACGCGCGATTGTACGCGGAAGTGCAGGCGGCGGATCGCGCCAAGAGCGAGTTGATGGGGATTGTCGCGCACGACCTGAAGGTGCCGATGACGAACATCGTCGGCTATGCCGATCTGACGCTGCTCGAAGGCGGTTTGAGCGCGCGCCAGACCGAGTTTCAGAACAAAATCCGCGACACCATTCACCGGATGGAAGTCCTCGTCTCCGATCTGGCGGACATCAGCCGCATCGAAAGCGGTCACATCACCATGAACGAAACGCGGATCAGCGTCGCCGCGCTCGTGCAGGCGCTGAAAGACAGCACGATGACGCAGCTCCTCGCGCGCAACCACCGGTGGGTGGAAGCCCTGGGCGATGACCTGCCGGAACTTCACGGCGACTACTACCGCCTGCTTCAAGTGCTGACCAATCTCGTCAGCAATGCCGTGAAATACACCCCCGACGGCGGCACGATTACGCTGAGCGTGCAGCGAAAGGATGACGGCGTCGCGTTCAGCATATCTGATACGGGTATTGGCTTGTCGCCGGAGTCGCTGGCGATGCTGGGCACGAAGTTCTGGCGCGCGGACGACGAGTTCACCCGCGCGCAGCCGGTCACCGGCTTGGGCTTCACGATTACGCGCAAGCTGGTCGATCAGATGGGCAGTCACATTCG
>CALMDI010000151.1 GCA_937864975.1 uncultured Chloroflexota bacterium
GAGCGGAACCGGCGCGGGACCGGCATATTGAGACCGCTCCATCGCCTCACGCGCTTTATCCGACCCTTTGCCAGAAATGAGATATTGAAACGACGCTTCGCCCAGCCCACCCGCGCCGCGCACTTCCACATACTTTTCCCGCTTGAGGAAGTCCATAACCGTGTCGAGCACGCCGGTAAATGGCAGCTTGACGATATCGGCGATGGTGTGCCCTGGCATGTAGCCGCCAAAGTACAGCACCTTCAGCACCAGGTCGGCGACGTTGAGCAGGTTCAGCCCGGTATCCTCAAGGTTCTTCAGCGGCGCGGGCGTCCATCCCAGTCCGGTCACGTCGGGATTCAGCGGTCGAGTGGGCGTGATGCTTTTAATGGACGAGGGCGAGCGCTGCGTATTGGGAACAAAACGGTCGGTCATTATCAATTCCTCATGACAGGCATGTGGTGGCTCAGTCGACGCCGCTCGCTCGGTGCGAGCCGGGTTGGAAACAATCCGCGCGAAGCAGCATCAATGATCGTGAGCGTCGCAATGTTATGGCAATACATTTTTACGCATGTTAAAATTATATAGTCAGCGGCGATAGCGATTACCCTTGAGGTTTGGCTCAGCCTGGTTTTGTTTTTCCTATTGAGCAAATCGCCACCATGCGGTAGAGTCCCCTTCCATGACGCAATCTATCGTCACAGGGTGTGACACAAACGCCGCTCCCCGTTGCAACCGTCATTGTCTACGCTGCACCCAAAGGACTAGCGCATGATTGATCGGATCCGATGGCTCGGACACGGCAGCTTTGTCATTGATGGTCCTCCGCTGATTTACATCAACCCGTGGCGCGTCACACGGGGTAGCCGGTCCGCCGATATTATCCTCATCAGTCACGATCACTACGATCACTGCTCGCTTGCCGACATCGATAAGCTGCGCGGAGCGGAGACGAGAATCATCGGCAACGAGCGCGTGGCGCGCGAGATTGGCGACTGCCTCGTGCTGCGTCCCTGGCAAAGCGTGACGCTGGATCGGACGTGCATCAAAGCCGTACCCGCTTACTCGCCGCAGGATTTTCGCCACCCGCTGACCGATGGCGGTCTTGGCTTCGTAATCTCGGTGAACTACTACGACATTTACTATGCGGGCGACACGCAGGCGATTCCCGAAATGGCGTGCATCCGTCCCGACATCGCCATTCTGCCTATCGACGGCAATGGAACGCTGACCGTTCTCGAAGCCGCGCAGGTGGCGAAGCAGATGCGCCCGAAATGGGTTATTCCCTGCAATTGGGGGCAAGGCGTCGGCGCGACGTGGCTCGAAGCGCAGATGTTCGCCAGCGCCGTCGAATCAGACAGCGAAGTGCTGATACTCCAGGCGATTCAGAACTGAGCCTCGCGGCGCATTTAACCCCTCGCTTGCTCGGGGTTCCCGCCAAAGGCGGGAACCCCGCGCGAGGGTGGGGGGATAGGAGTTCACGGCGAAGGCGATGGCGATCTCTACGCAGCTTAACTTGAAACAAAAAGGGCGACCGTGACAGGTCGCCCTTTTGCATGTTGTTTTGCGTCGTCTTACGCGGCGGTGGACAAAGTTCCGTCCTCGCGCCACTCGATGAGATGATTTTCCGGCGTGAAGATGTGCGGGCGGCGCGCGCCGTTGATAACGTCCGCGTCAACCACAACACGGCTGATGTCGTCGCGCCCCGGCGCTTCATACATCACGTCCAGCAGGCGGCTCTCGATGATCGAGCGCAAGCCGCGCGCCCCGGTGCCACGCTTCAGCGCCAGGTCTGCCGCCGCGCCGAGCGCGCTGTGGTCAAACACCAGCTCCACACTGTCCAGCGCCAGAAGCTGCTGATACTGCTTGACGAGCGCATTCTTCGGCTCAATCATAATCCGCATCAGCGAGTCACGATCCAGCGGATCGACTGAGACGACTACGGGCAGGCGACCGACAAATTCGGGGATCAGCCCGTACTGGATCAGGTCTTCGGGGTTCACCTGCCGCAGCAGCGCCGTGCCATCCAGCGCCGAGCGTCCGCCGTCGGTCTGGAAGCCGAGCGCGCCTTTCATGCCAACGCGCTTGGCAATATTCTCTTCGATGCCCGCAAACGTGCCGCCGCAGATGAACAGGATGTTGCTCGTGTTCACCTGCAAGAACTCCTGATGCGGGTGCTTGCGCCCGCCCTGCGGCGGCACATTGGCGACCGTGCCCTCGACAATCTTCAGCAGCGCCTGCTGCACGCCCTCGCCCGACACATCGCGGGTGATCGAGGGGTTGTCGTGGGATTTGCGCGCGATTTTGTCGATCTCGTCAATGTAGACGATGCCACGTTCGGCGCGGGCGATGTCGCCATCCGCCGCCTGCACGAGCCGCAGCAGGATATTTTCGACATCTTCGCCAACATAGCCCGCTTCGGTCAGCGAGGTCGCGTCGGCAATGCAGAACGGCACGTCGAGGATGCGCGCCAGCGTCTGCGCGAGCAGGGTTTTGCCGCTGCCCGTCGGTCCGACGATCAGGATATTGCTTTTTTCAAGCTCGACGTCGTTGGCGACGCTGTCGTTCTGAATGCGCTTGTAGTGATTATAGACGGCGACGCTCAGGACACGCTTGGCAAATTCCTGCCCGACCACGTACTCGTCCAGGTGCGCCAGGATGTCCCGCGGCGACAGCAGATGATCGAAATGAAAATCCGGCTCTGGAACCGTGCCGGTCGACGTATCCTCATAGAGAATGCGCTGGCACAGCTCGATGCAGTTATCGCAGATAAACACACCGTCGGGTCCGGCGATGAGGCGATCTACCTCGTCGTGCCCGCGACGACAGAACGAACACCGCTGATTGCCGGGATTGTAGCTCACCGCACCGCTGCTCCTGAGGTCAACTGCGCTGCTTTCGCGCCTTCGAGAACGGCATCGACAATTCCATATTCTACCGCCTGCCGCGCCGACAGGTAAATATCGCGATCCTGGTCGCGCTCGATGACTTCGCGATCCTGCCCGGTATGCTTGACGAAAATATTCATCAGGGTTTCCTTCAGGCGCATGATTTCATTCGCCTGAATTACAATGTCGGACGCCTGCCCCTGCGCGCCGCCCAATGGCTGATGCATGTGGATTGTCGCGTTGGGGAGCGCATAGCGCATTCCATGCGCCCCGGCGGTCAGCAGGACGGTGCCAAAGCTGGCGGTGATGCCAACGGCGTAGGTGCTGACCGGCGCGCTGATCTGCTGCATCGCGTCGTAGATCGCAAGACCAGCATACACCATTCCGCCCGGCGAATTGATATACATCTGAATCTGACGGTCGGGGTCTTCGCGCTGGAGGAACAGAAGCTGCGCCACGATCAGATTGGCGATCTGATCGTTGATCGGCGTGCCCAGCATGACGATTCGTTCTTTCAAGAGCAGGGAGTAAATGTCGTAGGCGCGCTCGCCGCGGCTGCCCTGCTCGATCACCATCGGGATGAGGTTGTAAGGATTCATTCTTCGACCGATTCTCCTTCTGCTTCGGAACGTTCCTCGGACGGAATTCCGGTGCTTTCGTTGGATTCGCTCAGTTCGGTTGTGGGAGCGGCGAGTTCGGGCGCTTCGCCCTTTGCAATCGCGGCGATGCGCTCCATCGTGCGCTGGTTGAGCAAATCGTTATAGACATTGCGCTGCATTGTCGGCTCGTTAAACAGCTTGCGATAATCGTCGGCGCGCTCGCCGAACTGCTCGGCAGCCCGGTCGATTTCCGCCTGCACGTCCTCCGGCGTCACTTCCAACCCTTCCACCTGGCTGATTTCCATCATCACCAGGGCGCGCTCAATTGCCTTGACCGCCGGTTCGCGAAACTCGTCGTATAAGTCCTGCTCGCTCTTCTTATAGATTCGCATGTAGTCCTGTACCGTCAAGCCGCGCTGCCGCAGGTCATGATCGAACCGGCGCTTAAGCTGCTCCACCTGATCGGCGACCATTGCTTCAGGATAGTGGATGGTCGCATTTTCCACCAGCTTATCCACCGCCTGTCGCGCATACTCGCTGGTCGCGTTCTGGTCCGCCATACGCTGCAAATTCTCACGAACGCGCATCCGCAGTTCCAGCAGCGTCAGCGGTTTTTCTTCTTCGTTCGTCACGCGCGCCGCAAAATCGTCGTTCAGGGCGGGCAGCGTCACCGTCTCGATCTTCTGAATCGTCACGTCAAACTTCGCGCGCTTCCCCGCGAGATCTTCGTACTCCTCCGGGTCGTCGGGATACGTGAGTTCAAACACCCGACGCTCGCCAACCGTTGCGCCTTCCAGCGCTTTCGCAAATCCCGGCGCCGGCTCCGAATCCTCCGCGAGTGAGATCACGCCCTCGTGCTCGTGAATAATCGTGTTCTCGTCGACGTAGTGATGATGCCCGTCGCCTTCCGCGTGCTCATGATCCTCGTCCGCGTCGTCGCCCGTTTCCGTTGTCTCGCTGATGAGCCGTCCATCGATAAATGCCGTGATCCGGTCGCCAATCGCCACGCCCCGGTGACTTTCCTCGACTACCGCTTCTTGCTCCTGGAGCAAGCGCAGCGCCCGGTTCACGGCTTCGTCCTCGACGTTTGCCGCCGTGTAATCCACGCGCAGGGAGCGATAATCGCCCAGATCAACCGATGGCTGAAGCGGCACGACGAAGATAAATTTTGGCGCTTCTTCGACGTTCACATCTTCAAGCTGACCCGGACCATACGGGTCAAGGTCGCTCTGTTCGAGCGCCTCGCGATAGACCTGGTTGCCCAGTTCTTCGACGGCATCTTCAATAATCGCGCCTTCGCCTACATAACTGAGCACAACCCGGTAGGGAGCCTTACCTTTACGGAAACCCGGAATATTCAGGCGTTTCGCCAGCTTCTGCGCGGCGGTCTGCTTCGCCTTTTCCAGACGCTCCGGCTCCACTTCGACCGTCAGTCGAGCGGTATTATCATTCAGCAGTTCGGTTTGCGTGTTCAACAGCTTATCCTTGCAGCGTAATGATCAGCCCTGCGGCTGAGAAGATCCATGCGAGAGACAGGCGCGGCGGGATTCGGAAATGAGGGCGGGGCACGGATGCGCGCCGCTCGATTGGGTGATGGGGAAGGAGGGACTCGAACCCTCACCTCGTAAGAGACATGATCCTAAGTCATGCGCGTCTGCCAGTTCCGCCACTCCCCCATGCAGGCAGCCCCACAATTATAGTTTAGCCGAGAAACACCGACAAGGGCGAAGGGAATCGGAGGCGAAAGTGACAGTAAAAAGTCAAAAGTGACGACTTTTCAACGTTTGACTTTTTCACTTGTCACTGCTTTTCAACCGATGTCAATGTGCGAAATGTCCTGCAAATCGGTCTCGGCGACGCGGGCGAGGATGGCAGTGATCATCAACTGGGCAAAGCGGAACAGCGCCTGAATCTGAGCGATGCGGTCGACGTAAAGCTGGGCAAGCTGCCGGTCATCCTCACTCATCGACGTCATCGATTCGTTGAGGCGCTTCAGGTTGTCTTCCATGATGGAAAGCGCCCGGTCGACGTCCCGCATCTCTCGCGCGTTGAGGATATTCGTAATGATCTGCCAGAAATCGGTTTCCGCTTCGTAAAACTTGCGCCTGCCGCTGCTGCCGCGCACCCACACCTGCCGCACCATGCCCATATTTTCGAGCGTGCGAATGTTCATGCTGGCGCTCGCTTTGGAGATGTCGAGGCGTTCGACCATGTCGTCCAGCGACAGCGGGTGGTCGCTGAGCAGAATCGCGCCGTAAAGCTGCCCCACGACTTTACCGAAGCCGAAGTAATCCGAGAGCTTGCCCAAGCCGTCGAGCATACTATTATGGACGGCGATCAGGTCTTTATCCCGACTCGTGCCGGCGTCGAGATGATCTGTCATGGAACCCCACCTTGTCCGAAAAATTCGGGATCGTCATGGTTGCGACTCACGGTCTGGCTGCGGAATGAGCAATCGCGCCCGGCTGGTAGGATGTCGCGTCGGAAACTCGTCGTCGAAAAAGCAATCCAACAAGCTCATCGTCGCGTTATCTCAATAGATCTTAACGTGAGCCGTTAGACCGAATGGCTTCATTTTAACCGTATTGACCCCACGGCACAACCGGCGAGGCGTGCTTCAACGTGCTCTGACACCGAGCAGAAGGAGATTGCCTAGCGCTTGGGATGCCGTAATGGTAAACTGCATGCGTGATCTTTCACAAGCCGCACCGGACTCGGGAGTGCTGGGAGCGTACCCGTATGTCGTCCATAATCCCGGACATTGTTATCAGCCGCCTGCCAGTGTACCTGCGCGCTTTAGACCGTCTGGCGCAGGAAGGGCACGACCCTGGACAGCGAGAGGAGGCTCTCGCGGAGGATCGAGACCGTCATGTGCGGCCCCCATCTCCAGATCTGCAAGTGCGGCGCGGTGGGGCGATTGGCCATGCGGGGATCCCGTTCACGAATGCGCCCTTCCCTTAACGCGTTGCTCCTTGGGTGCAAGCGCTCGACACGCAACGCATGATGCGGGAAAGGGGACGAATGACGACCGTCCTCCTTACCGGCGCATCGCGCGGGATCGGCGCCGCGGCGAAGGGTGCCCTGGAAACGCGCGGGTGCCGGGTGATCGGCCAGGCGACCCGGCCCGCCGATGGCCTGCTCGGCGCCGATTTCGCTGACCCGCAAGCGCCGCAGATGCTGTGGGAAGCCGCGCTCGAGGAGGCCGGCGGGGCGATCGACGTGCTGGTCAACAACGCCGGGCTGTTCGCCGCGAACCCGCTCGATGCATCCGATATCGCGTGGCTCGACGGATGGGAGGACACGCTGCGGATCAACCTCACCAGCGCCGCCCAGCTCAGCCGGTTCGCGGTGAGACACTGGCAGGCGGCGGGGCGCGGCGGGCGGATCGTCC
>CALMDI010000152.1 GCA_937864975.1 uncultured Chloroflexota bacterium
TGCCCGCCGCCCGTCGCCACGTCGAGCGCGAGCCAGTCCGACCGCGGCTGGACGACGTCGAGCATCCGGTCGAGATCGGCGCCGGTCGCGTGAATAGCGCTGATGACATCATTCTGAGCGTACTGCCCGAAGCGGTCGCGGGCGCGCGCCTTCGTGTCGCCGGACGTCATGCGAGACCTTTCGCTGTGGAGCGCATCCTAACTATAGCATTAAGTGACAGGCATTTCTGATACAATGACGTGCCTGATAACGGAATTGAGACATGGTGTTTTCGTCAGACCGGTTAAAGGCGCGCGCCGCCGCGCTCGGCTTCAATCTCGTGGGGATCACACCCGCCGCGCCGTCGCCCACGCTCGACGCTTACTTCCGGTGGATCGACGCCGGGATGCACGGCACGATGGGCTACATGGCGCGCCCCGACCGCCAGCAGCGCCGCCGCGAGCTGGACGTGATTTTGCCCGGCGTGCGCTCGCTCGTCGTCGTCGGGCTGGATTATCGCGTCTGGCTGCCGGAAGCGCTGCTGAGCGATCCGAGCCGGGGGCGCGTGGCGGCATATGCCTGGGGGCAGGATTATCACGACGTGATGACGCCGCGCCTTGAAGCGCTGGCGGACTGGCTTCGCGTCGAAAGCGGTCAGGCGATCAGCCATCGCGCCTACGTCGATACGGGTGCAATCTTAGAGCGGAGTCACGCCCAGCAGGCGGGTTTGGGGTTCGTCGGCAAGAACACAATGCTGATTCATCCGCGGCGAGGGAGCTACTTTTTCCTCGGCGAAATCTTAACCGATCTGGAATTCAGTCTTTACGACGAGCCTTCCCCCGCGACGATGTGCGGCTCATGCACGCGCTGTCTCCTCGCCTGCCCGACGCGCGCGTTTCCGCGACCGCACGTGCTGGACGCGCGACGCTGCATCAGCTATCTGACGATTGAGCACAAGGGGTGGATCGACCGCAGCCTGCGCCCGCTCATGGGCAACTGGATTTTTGGCTGCGACGTGTGCCAGGATGTTTGCCCGTGGCAGCGCTTCGCGCCGGAGACAGTGGAGCCTGCGTTCCGTCCGTCAGACATTGACCGCGCCGCGCCGCCGCTGCTGAGCCTGCTGGCGATGGACACCGCGCGTTTTCAGACGCAGTTCGGCGGCTCCCCGATTGCGCGCATCGGGCGCGACCGGCTGGTGCGGAACGCCTGTGTCGCGGCGGGCAACTGGGGACATTCCGACGCCGTGGAGCCGCTGCTCCGATTGCTGGACGATACCAGTCCGCTGGTGCGCGGTCATGCGGCGTGGGCGCTGCGACGGATGACGGGGGACGATACGACGCCGGCGCTCAAGCGGCGCTGGGCGCGCGAGGAGGATGGCGAGGTCAAAGCAGAGCTTGAATTCTCCATCGAAGCATAACCACAAACAGCGTCGGCAACAGAAGGGTAAATCGCCGGTATTCGCTGTCATTGAACCGTTCCCCACAATTTCATCGATAAGATTTGATGACCTGACCGCGTCAGACAATCGTAGATTCTGTTCACCGGGAGGAATGACGTATGAAAGAAATCAAGACATTCCGCGTGCCGAATATCGGCTGCGATGGCTGCGTCCGCACGATTCAGACCGAGGTAGGCGAAGTGGCAGGTGTGACGAAGGTCGTTGCCGACCTCTCGACAAAAACCGTTGTCGTGGAGTGGGAGTCGCCTGCCGACTGGTCGCAGATCGAGCGCGAGGTGGTCACCTTCATAGACGGAGGCATTGGCACCGCGCCCATCTCTTCCCAGCAGCCCATCCTCCTGCGCGTCGGCTCCTATTCCGTGCGCACCGGGGAG